>VGEI01000671.1 GCA_016869415.1 Alphaproteobacteria bacterium | reverse complement strand
CGGCCATGGGCGTGGTGTTTCCTTCCTGATGGGATTATCTCAGTCTCGGGCGACAGGCCTGCCGGCATCCGCTAATAATCGGTCTCCCTCTGGCCCCTGGCAAGTTGCCCGCATGACGATCACCATCGACACCATCCGCGAGGCAGCGCGCGCCATCCAGGGCGCGGTCGTCCGCACGCCCACGGTCCATTCTCGCACGCTGTCGCAGCTCACCGGCGCGGAGGTCTTCCTCAAGCTGGAGAACCTGCAGTACACGGCCTCGTTCAAGGATCGCGGTGCCCTGGTCAAGCTGCTCAGCCTGCCTCGCGAGCGCCGGGCGGCGGGCGTGGTCGCCGCCTCCGCCGGCAACCATGCCCAGGGCGTCGCCTACCACGCCCAGCGCCTGGGCATCCCGGCGACCATCGTCATGCCCGTGCATACGCCGTTCATCAAGGTGGTGCGCACGCGCGATTTCGGCGCAACGGTCGTGCTCCACGGCGAAGGCGTCTCCGAGGCGGCGGCGCATGCCACAGAGCTCGCCGCCGCACACGGCTACACCTTCGTCCACCCCTACGACGACGCCCGCATCATCGCCGGCCAGGGCACGGTTGGACTCGAGTTGCTCGAGGATCAGCCGGCACTCGACGCGCTGGTCGTACCGATCGGCGGTGGCGGGTTGATCGCCGGCTGCGCCATCGCCGCCCGGGCTCTCAACCCGAAGATCCGCATCTTCGGCGTCGAGGCGGCGCTCTATCCCTCGATGCGCCGCGCCATCTACGGCGAGAAGGCGGGCGACGGCGGCCCGACGATCGCCGAGGGTATTGCCGTCAAAGACCCGGGCGCGCTGACCCGTCCGGTCGTCGAAGAACTCATTGAGGACATCCTGATCGTCGACGAGTCCGCCCTCGAGCGCGGCGTGCAGCTGCTGCTGGAGATCGAGAAGACCGTGGCCGAGGGCGCCGGTGCTGCACCGCTTGCCGCGGTGCTGGCCAATCCCGCCCTGTTCGCCGGCCGGAAGGTCGGGCTGGTGGTCTCCGGCGGCAACATCGACTCCCGCCTCCTGGCGTCGGTACTGATGCGCGGCATGGCGCGCGACGGACGCATCGCCCGGCTGCGCGTCGAGATCACCGACGCGCCCGGCACGCTGGCCAAGGTCGCGGACTGCATCGCCAAGGCCGGCGGCAACATCGTCGAGGTCTATCACCAGCGCCTGTTTGCCGACGTGCCGGTCAAGCGCGCCGACCTCGATGCGGTGATCGAGACCCGCGACGTCGAACACCTGAAGGAGATCATTGCTTCGCTGGAGAGCCGGGGCTTCGCCGTGCGGCAGCTGGGCAACACGGCTGGGGACGGTCCCTAAGCTTCCGCTTTTTGCTGCGTTTTCAATGGAATCAGGCAGTTAAGTGGAAATTAACCGTGAATCCTCATAATATTGTTCGAATATTCCTGACTCCGGCCTAGCCCGTCTTATTCATGAGGGGGAGAGTTTGGGTTGGCGGATGTAGCGTAGACCGCTGATGG
>VGEI01000670.1 GCA_016869415.1 Alphaproteobacteria bacterium | reverse complement strand
AGCGAGAAACGAGCCGGCGCGATCTCCTGCGTGTCGAGGCGGGCGCGCAGCGGCTCCAGCAGGACGGCCAGGCCGATTGCGGCGACGATGACGGCGACCACCGCGCCGCGCCAGCCCAGCGCCAGGGCGAGCGGCGGCAGGATGCCGCCCGCCAGCCCGACGCCTATGGGCACGCCGGTCTGGCGGATGGAGAACACGACATTCAGCAGGTGCGGCGGCGTCAACCGCAGGAGCAGCAGCGAGGCCGTCGGCGCGCTGGGGCCGTAGGCTACGCCGAGCAGCAGGGCCGAGGCCAGCAGCAGGACGGGCGTGCCGACCAGGAAGCCGGCCAGCCCGACGGCCGAGGCTACGAGGGCCGCCTGGCTCACCCGCACCGGGCCGAAGCGGGCGATGACCCCGCCGCAGGCGAGGCTGGAGAAGGCCGCGACGCCGAACATGGCCGAGACCAGGATGCCGACCAGGCGTGGATCCAGGCCGAGATCCGGTGCCGCCGCCGGCGCCAGCACGGGCGCGACGCTGCCGGCCAGGCAGACCAGGGCTTGCACGCTCAGCAGGGCGACCAGCGCCGGAAGGACTTGCTTCATCGTTCTTGTGCGGCGCCGCGCGGCCGGAAAGAGCGGCAGTGTGGACAGCGCCCACAGGCGAATCAAGCGGCGGGGGCGCAGAACCCGCCTGCGCGCTTCACATGGCACGAAGGCGGCGCCACAATGGCATGCGGCGGGTCGGGGGGCTCTATCGTGAATCGGTTCGGGTCCGTGGCGGTGCGCGGCATCCTACTGATGGCTGTCGCGCTGACGGTGCTGGCGGCGCCGGGCTTCGCGCAGGAGCGCAAGCCGGGCCCACTGGGGCCGCCATCGGGTCCGTACCGCGAGCAGGAATTCTTCATCGCCTGGGAACGCGCCGGCAGGACGTGGCTGTCGCACGCCAAGATTTTTCGGCCGACGGCCGACGGTGCACATCCCCTAGTCCTCATCGCGCACGGATCGCCGAGAAACGCGCAGGACCGGCAGCGCCGGTCTGCCACCTGAGCGGACCGTCAGGCTCGCTGGTTTGCGGCTCAGGGGTTCGTGGTCGTCGTCCCGGTAAGGCGCGGATACGGCAAATCCGACGGGCCGGTGCAGGAAGACTACGGCAGCTGCGAAGGTCCGAATTTTCATTCCGCGGGCTTGAGCTCAGCCAACGACATACAGGGTGTGCTCGGCCAGATGGCTCGCGAACCCTATGTGGACGCGCAGCGCATCGTTGTCGTCGGCCAGTCGGCCGGCGGTTGAGCATCGCTGGCCATAGCGGCTCGAAACGTCCCGGGCGTGATCGGCATCGTCAATTTCGCCGGTGGCCGCGGCAGTCTTGCCGCCGGCCAGAACTGTGCGCCGGAGCGCCTCGTGGAAGGCGTCGGCCGCTACGGCGCGACGGCCCGGATTCCGGCGCTGTGGATCTACACGGAAAACGATAGCTATATCGGACCGGACCTTTCCCGGCAGATGGTCGAGGCATTTCGGGC
>VGEI01000669.1 GCA_016869415.1 Alphaproteobacteria bacterium | reverse complement strand
CGCTCTGGCAGGTCTTCGACTGAGATGGATATCCTGGGACATCTCTGGCTCGGGCTGGGTACGGCGCTCAGCCTCACCAACCTGCTTTACTGCTTCATCGGGGTTTTCCTCGGCACGGTGATCGGCTTGCTCCCCGGTCTGGGTCCGGTCGCCACCATCTCGCTGCTGCTGCCGCTGTCCTACGCCATGGGGCCGACCTCCGCGGTCATCCTGATGGCCGGCATCTACTACGGCGCCCAGTATGGCGGCTCGATCACCTCGATCCTGGTGCGTATTCCGGGCGAAGCGGCCTCGGTCGTCACCTGTCTCGATGGTTATGCCATGGCGCGGCAGGGACGGGCGGGAGCGGCCTTGGGCATCGCCGCCTTCGGCTCGTTCATCGCCGGTATCGCCGCCACCGCGGCGCTGTTCATCGTCGGGCCGGCGATGGCCGAGCTGGCGCTTGCCTTCGGTCCAGCGGAGTACGCGGCGCTGGTGCTGCTGGGGCTGCTGCTGGTCACCCAGGTGTCGCAAACCTCGCGACTCAACTCGTTGCTCATGGTGTCCGCCGGGCTGCTGCTGGCCACGGTCGGCGTCGATCCGATCTACGGCACCGAGCGCTTCACCTTCGGCGTCTACAGCATCTACGACGGGCTCAATATGGCGTTGCTCGCCATGGGGTTGTTCGGCGTGGCCGAGCTGCTGACCATGGCCGAGGGCGGGGCGGCGGTGGCCAAGCCGGTCGCCCAGCCAAAGCGCCTGCGCGAGCTGCTGCCCTCGGCCGCGGAGTGGAAGGCCAGCGCCCTGCCAATGGCGCGCGGCACCGGTCTCGGC
The DNA here is from genome assembly GCA_016869415.1 of Alphaproteobacteria bacterium. Lineage (GTDB taxonomy): Bacteria > Pseudomonadota > Alphaproteobacteria > CACIAM-22H2 > CACIAM-22H2 > VGEI01. The sequence continues at coordinate 690 of VGEI01000669.1, read as the reverse complement.
TTCCTGCTCGGCTTGCTGCCCGGCGGCGGCGCCACGCTCGCCTCATTCTCCACCTATGTGATGGAAAGGCGGCTGGCGAAACAGCCGGAGCGTTTCGGCAACGGCGCCATCGAGGGCGTCGCGGGGCCCGAGGCCGCCAACAACGCGGCGGCCCAGGCCGCTTTCGTGCCGCTGCTTAGTCTCGGTATCCCGGCCAACCCGGTGCTCGGCGTCATTCTCGGCGCATTGCTCATCCAGGGCATCACGCCCGGGCCGCAGCTCGCCTCTGCCAAGCCGGACCTGTTCTTCGGCGTCATGGCCAGCATGCTGGTGGGCAATTTGATGCTGGTGATCCTCAATGTGCCGCTGATCCGCATCTTCGTGCTGCTGCTGCGCGTGCCCGGCTCGATCCTGGCGCCGCTGATCATCGTGTTCTGCGTCATCGGTGCCTACAGCCTGAGCAACAGCGTGGTCGAGGTGCTGCTGATGATCGGCTTCGGCATCGGCGGCTACCTGATGCGCAAGGTCGATCTCGATCCGGCGCCGTTGATCCTGGCCTTCGTGCTCGGCGATATCCTTGAGAGCAGCCTGCGCCAAGCCATTCTGGTCGGGCGCGGCACGCTGACCCTGTTCGTTACACGGCCGATCGCCCTGACGCTGGTCATCGCCTGCGCGGCGCTGATCCTCTGGCAGGTCTACAAGACCATCCGC
>VGEI01000668.1 GCA_016869415.1 Alphaproteobacteria bacterium | reverse complement strand
CGCCAGTCGAGCCGCCACCGCCATCACCGCCGCCGATTACCGCCGCACCGCCCCCGCCACCCGCCACGGCAACGCCGGCCGCTCCCACCCGTCCGGGCACGCCAACGCCACCCCCGGCACGACCACGGCCCGAAACGCCGACGCCCGCACCGCCCGCGGCCACAGCTCCTCCACCCGTAGCGCCGCCGCAGGTCGCCGTCGTGACGCCCCCGCCGCCCGCTGGCCCGACGCCAACGTGGCAACGTTTTGCGCGGCCCTTCAACGCCGACGACCCGCGGCCGCGCGTCGCGGTTATCGTGGTCGAGCTCGGCCTGTCGAGCGCCGCGACCGAAGCCGCCATCCAGCACCTGCCCGCCCCCGTCACCCTGGCCTTCAGCCCCTATGCCGACGGGCTCGAGCAGTGGCTCAACCTCGCCCGCGCCGCCGGCCACGAGGTGCTGCTCGGCCTGCCCATGGAGCCGGCTAATTTCCCGCTGCGCGATCCGGGCCCGCGCACCCTGCTCACCAGTCTCAGTCCGCAACAGAATCTCGAGCGCCTCGACTGGGTGCTCGGCCGCGCCTCCGGCATCGTCGGCGTCACCAACCACATGGGCTCGCGCTTCACCGCCTCGACCGACGCGCTTCGCCCGGTGATGCTGCGCCTGCGCGACCGTGGTCTGATGTTCGTCGACGCGCGCACCACGCCGCGCAGCGTCGCCGCCGGCCTCGCCTCCAGCCTCGGCCTGGCCCGGGCGATCAACGACCGGCTGATCGACGAGCCGGCGGCGCGCCTGCCCATCGACACGCAGCTGGCCGATGTCGAGCGCGTGGCCAAGGAGACCGGCAACGCCGTGGCCATCGGCCAGCCCTACCCGGTGACCTTCGAACGACTCAACGCCTGGCTGCCGACTCTCGAGGGCAAGGGCATCGCCCTGGCGCCGATCACGGCACTGGTCAATCGCCAGCCGGACCGCTGACGGACTCCCAATGCTGCATAGCACCGGGGCTGAACCCGACAACCATTTCTACCGCCCCAATGTCGGCGCCATGCTGTTCAACCGCGAGGGCCATGTATTCGTCGGCCTGCGCAACGACGTCAACGATATCGAGAAGGATTCCGGCTCCTGGCAGATGCCGCAGGGCGGCATCGACGAGGGCGAGGACCCGCGCGGCGCAGTCCTGCGCGAGCTCAAGGAAGAGGCCGGCACCGACAACGCAGAGATCGTTGCCGAGACGAAGGGCTGGTTCCGCTACGACATCCCGTCGATCGTCAGCGGCAGGCTCTGGCACGGCAAGTACAAGGGCCAGCGGCAGAAATGGTTCGCCCTGCGCTTCCTGGGGAGCGATGCCGAGATCGACATAGCCGCGCACGATCCACCGGAGTTCGCCGCCTGGAAGTGGGTTCCGCTGGCGGACCTGCCGACGCTGATCATCCCCTTCAAGCGCGATGTTTACCGCGCGGTGATCGAGGAGCTCGGCCCGGCGGTGCGCGAAGCGGTCGCCAGACAGCGTTATACCAATGCTTGGTGAGTGCGACT
>VGEI01000667.1 GCA_016869415.1 Alphaproteobacteria bacterium | reverse complement strand
GCGGGATGGCAGGCCATCTTCCTCGTCAATGTGCCGCTCGGCGTCCTGGCGTTTCTTCTCGCCTATCGCACCCTGCCGGCCGACCGCCTGGCGGCAAAGACGGATCGCGGCAGCCTCGACACGCTGGGCACGATGCTGTTGGCCGCGACCCTGGCGGCCTACGCCCTGGCGATGACCATCGGGCGCGGCCAGTTCGGCGCGCTCAACCTCGCCCTGCTACTGACGGCGATGGCCGGGGCCGTCCTCTTTGCTCGCGTCGAGGCCGTTGCTGCGTCGCCGCTGATCCGGCCGGCGATGCTCCGCGAACCACGGCTGCGCGCCGGCCTCGTCACCAGCACCCTCGTCTCGACGGTGCTGATGGCAACGCTGGTGGTCGGTCCCTTCTACCTCTCCCGCGCTCTGGCACTCGACGCCGCTCTTGTCGGGTCCGTCGTCGCTGCAGGCCCCGTGGTCGTGGCCTTGAGCGGCATACCCGCCGGACGTCTCGTGGACCGTTTCGGCGCACAGGGGGTGACTTTCATCGGGCTTATCGGCATCGCGGGCGGCTCCACCCTGATGTCCATGATGCCGACGAGCTTCGGTATCCCCGGTTATGTCGGCCCGCTGATCGTCATCACCGGTGGCTATGCGCTATTCCAGACGGCCAATACCACCGCCGTGATGACCGGAGTCCGTGCGGATCAGCGGGGCCTGGTGTCCAGCCTGCTCAATCTGTCGCGCAATCTTGGCCTCGTCACCGGCGCCTCGGCGATGGGTGCGGTGTTCACCTTCGCACTGGGGACGGCCGACATCGCGGCTGCGTCCCGCGATGCTGTCGCCGCCAGCATGAAAATTACCTTCGCAGTGGCGGCTGTGCTGATCGCCGCCGCGCTCGTCCTTGCAATCAGTACGGCGTCGCCCCGGCGCCGGCGTGGCCGATGACCTTCCCGTACAGGAGCCGCAAGGCGCGGCGTCAATGCTTGCCGGAGTGGCCGCCGCCCGCGGAATAGCCGCGCAGCTCGGCATAGCGCGCGACCTGCGCCGGCGAGAGCATCTCCGCCATCGTCAGATGGTAGCGCAGATGCGTGGCGCGCAGCTCGCCCTGCAGCACGCCGATGCGCGACGTGGCGGCCTCCAACGATTCCCGGGTCACCCGGCGCTCGGCAAACAGGCGATCGAGCTCGGCCTCCTGGGCGAGAAGGCGCTCGCCCAGCCGGATGCTCTCCGCCTTCATGGCGTCGATCAGCGCTTGCGTGCGGGCACGCTGCTCCGCCGACAGATGCAAGCCCTCGGCCAGCTCCAGCACATGCAGCGGTCCGGGATAGTTGTTGAGCTCCGCCGCCAGGGCGAGGCCCATGCCGCGCCCGGCCTTGAGATCGCCGATCTGCTCGGCGGACAGCGCCTTGAGCGGGCGGTCCGCCAGCCCGGCGTAGGGCGACGACGACGCTGGCGGCAGCGGCGGTGCGGAATGCCGCGAGTGAGTCTGCGCCAGTGCGGGCGAAGCGGCGACGGTGGCGGTGGCGGTGGCGACGATCCAGCCGG
>VGEI01000666.1 GCA_016869415.1 Alphaproteobacteria bacterium | reverse complement strand
TAATAAGCGTCAGGTACGAAACAAAACTTATGTTGCATAACCATAATTCAGTTAATTAACTTATTATATATATAAAACAATAAGTTGATATACGTAGCTGCTTGCGAACCTAGGGGGTCGCGCGTAATTTGCCGCCAAATCACACGCCGGGAGGTGACGATGGCCATCGCCAAGCGCAAATCCAAAGCCGATGAACGCCTGGACCCGGCGGAGCTGCTGAAATACTACCGCGATATGCTGCTCATCCGGCGCTTCGAGGAGAAGGCCGGCCAGATGTACGGCATGGGCCTGATCGGCGGCTTCTGTCACCTGTACATCGGCCAGGAGGCGGTGGTCGTGGGCATGCAGGCCGCGACAGTCGAGGGCGACAGCGTTATCACCTCCTACCGCGATCACGGCCACATGCTGGCCTGCGGCATGGACCCGCGCGGTGTGATGGCCGAGCTCACCGGACGCCGGGGCGGCTACTCCAAGGGCAAGGGCGGCTCGATGCACATGTTCTCGAAGGAGAAGGGCTTCTTCGGCGGGCATGGCATCGTCGGCGCGCAGGTGCCGCTGGGTACGGGCCTCGCCTTCGCCCATCAGTACAGCGGTCGCAACAACGTCTCGCTCACCTATTTCGGCGATGGCGCGGCCAATCAGGGCCAGGTCGGCGAGGCGCTCAACATGGCGGCGCTGTGGAAGCTGCCCTGCATCTACATCATCGAAAATAACCGCTACGGCATGGGCACGTCGATCGAGCGCGCTTCGGCCAGCACCGAGTTCTATCGCCGCGGCGAGGCCTATGGGATCCCCGGCGAGGCGGTCGATGGCATGAACGTGCTGACGGTCAAGGAGGCCGGCGAGCGCGCCGTGGCCCAGGCGCGGACCGGCAAGGGCCCCTACATCCTGGAGATGAAGACTTACCGCTACCGCGGCCACTCGATGTCTGACCCGGCGAAGTACCGCTCGAAGGAGGAGGTCGAGAAGATGCGCACCCAGCACGATCCGATCGACCAGCTGGCCAAGTTCCTGATCGACGAGGGCTATGCCGACGAGGCGGCGCTCAAGAAGATCGACCGCGAGGTGAAGGACATCGTCACCGACGCGGCCGAGTTCGCCCAGAACTCACCCGAGCCCGATTCGTCCGAGCTGTGGACGGACGTGCTGATCGACGCCTGAACCGACGAAACACGAAAAGAGCGCGAGGGGACCATGCCCGTCGAAGTGCTGATGCCGGCGCTGTCGCCGACCATGACCGAGGGCAAGATCGCCCGCTGGCTGAAGAACGAAGGCGACGCCGTCAAGTCCGGCGACGTGCTGGCCGAGATCGAGACCGACAAGGCGACCATGGAGGTCGAGGCGGTCGACGAGGGCAAGCTCGGCAAGATCCTGGTTCCCGGCGGTACCGAGAACGTCAAGGTCAACACGCCGATCGCCGTGATCCTGGAAGAGGGGGAGGATGCCTCAGCGGTGAAGTCGAAGGCGCCGGCTGCGGAGACGAAGGCGCCTGCCGCACCGGCAGCGACGGCCGCCGGCGCC
>VGEI01000665.1 GCA_016869415.1 Alphaproteobacteria bacterium | reverse complement strand
TGGCACGCAGCGCTCGCCCGGGGCGCGCTGGCAGAACGGCAGGCAGGACGGAGTGAGCGCCATCGAGAAGATCCCGGCGGTCATCCAGGCGCTGCTCGGGCTCGAGCGCGCCTACAACTCCAAGCGCAACGACGACCCGATGGAGAAAGGCCGCATGCCCTTCTCGCTGGTCATCGGCAAGATCGCCGGCGGCCACTACGAGACGGTGACGGCCGGCGATACGACGATCAAGGGCGGCGCCTATTTCGCGCCGGCCACCGGCGACATCGTCGAAATCATGGATGGGTTCCGCAAGGCGGTGGCCGAGGCCAATGAAGGCGACGAGTTCCTGCGGGAGCATCCGGCGAAGATCGAGTTCCTGCACCACGACGACAGCACGCGGCAGAGCCCGCAGCTGCCGCTCGCCCGCTATCTCGGCGAGGTACTGAGCAAGGAGGGCGGCAACGGCACGCCGGTCCCCGGCCCCTTCTGCTGCGACATGCGCCACCTGGTGAACCAGGGCAACATCCCGACGGTGATCTTCGGGCCCGGCACCATCGCCCAGGCGCACAAGCCCGACGAGCACATCCAGCTGGCCGAGTACCTCGAATCGATCGACTACCTGATCCGCTTCATCGGCCAGTGGTGCAACGAAAGCCGCGACAGCGGCCCGGCCATACGCTTCTGAGAACGGCAACGTCTTTAATATGGGAGAGCACGGCATGAGCACGAAACTGGGAGCGGCCTTCGTCGCGACTCTGGCAGTCGGCCTGGCCGCCGCGCCGGCCCTGGCGCAATGCCCGAAGACGGGCGGCACGCTGAGCTACGTCTATCATCCGGAGCCCACGGCGATCTCGACCATCGCCACCTCGGCGGTGCCGGTGGCCATCATCTCGACCAAGGTCTACGAGAGCCTGCTGGCCTATGCAGGACCGGAGCTGACACCGCGGCCGAGTCTGGCGGAATCGTGGACGATCTCCGACGACAAGAAGACCTACACCTTCAAGCTGCGCCAGGGCGTGAAGTGGCACGACGGCAAGCCGTTCACCTCCGAGGACGTGAAGTTCTCCATCGAGCGCGTGGTACGGCCCTATCACTCGCGCGGCCGCGCCTATTTCGGCGACGTCGAGGCGGTGGAGACGCCGGACGCGCACACGGTCGTCTTCAAGCTCAAGGCGCCGGTACCCTTCTTCATGAACGTCTTCCAGCCGGGCGAATCGCCGATCATGCCCAAGCACGCCTTCGATGGCGTGGACATGAGCACCGCCGGCACGGTGCGCGGCGCCAAGGTGATGCAGGAGCCCATCGGCACCGGCCCGTTCAAGCTCAAGGAATGGCGCAAGGGCAGCCACATCATCCTCGAGAAGAACGCCGATTACTGGAAGAAGGGTTATCCCTGCCTCGACCAGGTGGTGCTGCGCGTCGTGCCCGACGGGGCGGCGCGGGCCATCGCGGTGGAGACCGGCGAGGTCGATTTCTCGCCGATGAGCGGCCTGCCGGAGGCGGAGATCCAGCGCCTGTCGAAGCTGCCCAACATGACGGTGTCGAAAGA
>VGEI01000664.1 GCA_016869415.1 Alphaproteobacteria bacterium | reverse complement strand
TCAATACGCCGCTGACCCAGATCAGCATCGCGTACCTTCAGAGCCAGGACCAGTTCGTGGCCGCGCAGGTCTGCCCTGTCATTCCGGTGACCAAGCAGAGCGACCGCTACTACGTCTACAATCGCGGAGACTTCTTCCGCGACCAGATGCAACGCCGCGCGCCTGGCACTCCGGCCGCGAGCGTGGGCTACCGCCTCGACAACACGCCGACCTACTTCGCCGACGTGTGGGCCGAAGCCAAGCCGATTCCGGACCAGTTGCGCGGCAACGCCGACGCGGTCCTCAATATGGACCGCGACGCCGTAGAGTTCCTCTCGCAGCAGGCGCTCATCCGTCGCGAGAAGATCTTCGCCGCCAACCTGTTCACGTCGGGCAAGTGGGGCACCGATGTCACGGGCGTGGCGTCTGGTCCGACCGCTGGCCAGTTCCTTCAGTGGAACGATCCGGCGTCCAACCCGATCGAGGACATCCGCGCGGGCAAGCTGGCCATCAAGCAGGCCACTGGCTACTCGGCCAACACGCTGGTGCTGTCGGAGCCGGTGTGGTTGAAGCTCGTGGATCACCCGGACCTTGTGGATCGTGTGAAGTACGGCCAGACGGCGGGCCGCCCCGCCACGGTGAGCCGCGAGGCGCTGGCCGCGATTCTCGAACTCGACCGCATCCTGGTGATGGGTTCGATCGAGAACACGGCGGCTGAGGGTCAGACCGCCGCACACTCGTTCATCGGCGGCAAGAGCGCGCTCCTCTGCAACGTCGCGCCGAATCCCGGCTTGCTCACGCCGTCCGCCGCATACACGTTCGCCTGGACCGGCTACCTGGGTGCGGGCACCGAGGGCAACCGGATCAAGCGGTACCGCTGGGAGATCATCGCCAGCGACATCGTCGAGATCGAGATGGCTTTCGACACCAAGCTGGTCGCGCCGGAACTCGGCTACTTCTTCGTCACGGCGACCGCGTAGGCGATAGGAGGCACTATGGCGTACCGTTCTCTGCCGAAGTTCGACCCTTCGGCACGATTCCTCGTCACCGCGCGCTTGCCCGTGCTCAATGGCGTTGCCATGAAGCCGGGGGACACATTGCCACCTCCTCCTGCCGGGCCGGGACCGGCGCGCGTCTATGTGCGGCTGCTACGGCAGTTGTACGAACTGCGGAAGATCACGATGGCCGGGCCTTCCGCCAATCTTCACAGCAAACAACGGAAGGAGAAGACCACGCATGGGCGCGCAAAAGTTCAAGGGTAAGGTCGTCATCGCCGAGCTTGGGCAGGGCGGCGGTGCCGCCCTGAAATATTCCGACGTTCTGATCTCGAATGCGGAGTTGAAGGCGCTCCGGGCGGCGCCGAAGACACTGGTTGCCGCGCCCGGCACGGGCAAGGTGCTGGAGTTTCTCTCGGGAGCGCTGGTGCTGGGTGCCGGAACCGGCTCTGGTGCAAATTCCGAGTCGAGCCAAATTCGGTAACGGCCGACGTCTCGATCGAACCCGACTCCGATCACGCAGCCAACGCGGCTCGCCAGATCTCCGGCATCGTCGCCCCTGCCCCGCCTAG
>VGEI01000663.1 GCA_016869415.1 Alphaproteobacteria bacterium | reverse complement strand
GAGGCGCACGAAGGATGAGCCGGCAGCGCCGTTACCGATCCGCGTCAGAATGAACTCGACGCGGGAGCCGTTGTCCTCGGTGGCGAAGGCTACGGTGATGTCGCGCTCGTCGAGCCACACGACCTCCGGCTTGTCGCTGACGATGTCGAAGCGCCGGATCTTGCGCGGCTGGCCGTTGACTGTCGCCACCTCTTCCGAACTGCCCTTGACGCGCGCCGGAAACAGCTTGCCTGTCGTCGTCGACATCATCGTCTGGGCGTTGAGCAGATTTATCGACCAGGGATTTGACGGGCGGACATCGCGCGGCGCCTGAGCGATCCCGGAGGGCCCCTTGATTACGAATGCGTCGTCGCGGGCTTCGCCGGTGACCTCGAGCTTCTCGCCGTTCTTATGGGTTACGCTGCGGAACTCGATGAGCCGGTCGCCATGCCAGCGCTCCAGGCGCTCGCCGGCTTCGCGATAGACCGGGAGGCCGAGGAAGCGGACGGCGATATCGAGGGTCGAGCGGACGGCGACGGCGTCACCGCGGCGCTCGACGACGTTCTTGTAGGTGCCGATGTCGCCATAGAGGGCGTGACTGACCCGGTACTCAAAGATCTGCGACGCCTCGGCCGAGGGCGTCTGCGCTTCGACGTCGGCGAGCGCTGAAGCCGCGGCAAACGCTGATGCTGCGCCGACGAGGGCTGAACAGGTTACGGCACCGAGCGATCGAGTCATGGGCACCTACGCAAGAGCGGCGGTGACACAGTGCTCGCGGCCGGTCCGTTTGCCGGGCTCCGGCCGGGGGGCGAGTCGGCCTAAGACCCAACCCGCCGGGAATTGTAGCCGATTTCAAGATCGTGCTAAAGCGGCGGTTCTCATTCGCCGCCGAGGTCCGGCTACCGGGCGCGACTGTGGTAAAATGCCGCAGGTGCTGGCCGGAGAGGGAGAATGGCTTTGGGCGGCCGAAGCCGTCGCGGCGACTTAAGTAAGCGCGCAAGCGTTGTCATATTCTCCCGTCGTGTTGCTCTGCCAAGTTCCGGAGAAGCTTTGCAGCGGGGTATCCTGTGGTCGATCGGATTTCCAAGACGCCAATGAACGTTTCGGCAAGCCGCCGGGCGGTGCTTGCCCTGGCCGTGGCGGTCGCAGGCCTGCCCGGCACCCTCCTGGCCCAGGCGGCCGGAGCGGACGGCGCACGCACCTTCATCACCAAGCTGGCCGAGGAAGCGCTGGCCATCATCCGCAGCTCTGGCACCGGCACGGCGGAGCGGCGCCAGCAGTTCAACGAGCTCTTCCTGCGCTCCTTCGACGTGCCTGGCATCGGCCGGTTCGTGCTGGGCCGGCATTGGGCGCGGCTGAAGCCCGAGGAGCAGCAGCAGTTCCTGCAAGTCATGGGCGAGTACGTGGCCGGCATCTACGCGGCGCAGTTCGCCGACTACAAAGGCTACAATTTCCGCACCACCGGGGTGCGCAGCACGGGCGAGGGCGAGGCACTGGTTCCCGCGCAGATCGACCGCGAAGGCCAGCAGCCCATCCGCATGGAGTTCCGGGTGAAGCAGGCCGACTGCAGCTACC
>VGEI01000662.1 GCA_016869415.1 Alphaproteobacteria bacterium | reverse complement strand
CTTCGGCGCGCGACTGGGCGCGGTCCAGGGCATCGATTCCGTTACGGGCGATCATGTAGCGGGCGGCGCGGACATAGTCGGCGGCGGGCAGCATCGGACCATTGAGCCCGAGAAATCTTGAGATACTCTTAATGGGGTGCCATAGCCGAGGTAAACGGAAGATGAAAAACGGTACGATCCGCGTCGGCATCGGCGGCTGGACCTTCGAGCCGTGGCGCGGCGGAGTCTTCTATCCCGAGGATCTGACGCAGAAACGCGAGCTCGAGTATGCGAGCCGCCAACTCACCTCGATCGAGATCAACGGCACCTACTACTCGACCTTCAAGCCGGCGAGCTGGGCCAAATGGCGCGAGGAGACGCCCGAGGGCTTCGTCTTCGCGGTCAAGGCCTCGCGCTTCTGCACCAACCGCAAGCTGCTGTCGGCAGCCGGCGACTCGGTGGCCAAGTTCATCGGCCAGGGGCTCAGCGAGCTCGGCGACCGGCTCGGGCCGATCAACTGGCAGTTCATGGAGACCAAGAAGTTCGAGCCCGAGGATTTCGAGGGCTTCCTCAAGCTGCTGCCGCGCGAGGTCGGGACGCTGCCGCTGCGCCACGCCCTCGAGGTGCGTAACAAGAGCTTCATCGACGGGCGGTTCTACGACCTGGCGCGCCGCTACAACGCCGCCATCGTCTTTGCCGACCATGACGAGTTTCCGCGCATCGACGAAGCGACCGCCGATTTCACCTACGCGCGGCTGATGAAGACCCGGGCAGACGTGAAGACCGGCTACAAGCCGGCCGAGCTCGATGCCTGGGCGAAAACGGCCAAGGGCTGGGCGAAGCGGGGCGATGCCTTCGTCTACCTCATCTCCGGCGCCAAGGAGCGCAATCCCGCCGCGGCAAAGGCGCTGATCGAAAGGTTGAAATAGGGCAGGCTATACTCGCCGCTATCCGCCTACTTTCGAGTCCCGGCCGCCCATGATCCTCTACCGCTATCTCACCGGCATCGACGACGACGCCTTCTGTCACCGGGTCACCGCCGCCCTCAACAAGGGCTGGCAGCTCGCCGGGCCGGCGACGCTGACCTACGACGCGGAGAAGAAGCGGGCGATCTGCGGCCAGCCGATCCTCAAGGAGGTCGAGGGCGAGACCTACACGCCGGACACCAAGCTCGGAGCCTATTAGATGAGCGCAGCGGCCGAGCTGGCGGCCCTGCTCAAGGCGCCACAGGCCGGCCTGCGGCTGATCCATCTGCATCTCGGCCGCCTGCAGACAGCCCCGTCCACCGAGCAGCGCCAGTCGATCCGTCAGCTTTTGCGCACGCTCGGCAAACAGGCCGATGCCTGGCGGCTGTTCGACATGGCGAACGGGGACTTGCTGATGCTCTACCAAGGCCTCGCCGATACAGCGGCCGAGGCCGCATGCCGGCAAGTCACCGGCCTTCTGCCGGATCCGCCGCCAATCTTCGAGATCGTTGACGTGGCTGCCAGCCGGGAGCGCCTTCTGTGTTACCTTGACTCAGTCAGCGCCTAGGCCGGCACCAGCGCGTCCCACAGCCGCGACAGCACGCGCTCGGCC
>VGEI01000661.1 GCA_016869415.1 Alphaproteobacteria bacterium | reverse complement strand
TCGGACGACAGCAGACCGAGACAGCGCAGCAGGTAGTTGATCACGCCGTAGGACGCGTCGAGCAGCCAGAGGAAGTTGATGCTGACGATGACGCCGGGTACCGCCCAAGCCATCAGCAGCAGACTGCGCAGCCAGCGTCGCGCGGGGAACTGCTTGTTGAAGAGAAGTGCCGTGACGAGGCCGAAGAGGAAGGCCGGGGCAATCATGCCGCCGGTGTAGACCAGCGAATTGAAGAAAGCCTGCAGGGTCGCGGGATCGCCGAGGACGCGCTCGAAATTCCCACTGCCCAGCGGCTGGTTGAGCAAACGTGAGAAATCCAGCGAACGCCCTGGCCGCAGGCTGATCTGGGCGATGACGTATATCGGCCAGGCGACCAGCGCGGCTACGGCGACGAACGCGGGTACCAGCATGCCGTAGGCCAGCACGCGCTCGCGCCTTGTCATGCCAGGCCCTTTTCTCGGCTGTGTCGGCGCCCTACTTCAACGGCACCGCGCGTTCGAGCTCGCGTTGCAGATCGGCCATTACCTTGTCGGTCGGCTCGTTGCTGGCGATCAGCTTCAGGCCGGCGCGCGTCACATGGGCTGCGAAGTCGTTATAGTTGGCGCGCACCGCGGCCACGGTGGGGAACAGGTTCTGTGCCTTGCCGGCTTCCTCGTTGATCACCTTGAGATGTGGGTTGGCGGCGAGCTGGTCGGCCGAGAGCGCGTTCTTGCGCGCCGCCGGCGAGCCGGTCAGGGCGTACTTCGCCTGCCATTCCGGCGTCATCGCCAGCTGGATGAATTTCCAGGCCGCGTCCTTCTTGCGTGCATCAATCTTGGCCGGGATGTGCAGGCTGTTGCTCGCCCCGCCTGTCGGCACAGCGAAGGGCAGGGCCGCCACCTTGAGGTGCGGCTTGATATCAGCAGGCGCTTTCTCGACGGCGCCCCAAACCCACGGCCCGTCGCGCAGGAAGGCGGTCTTGCCGTCGATGAAGAGCTGGCGCGCGGTGGCCGAGTTCGTGCCTTTGGGTGCAAAGGTGATCGACTGCCGGTACAGGTCGACAGCCTTGATCACGGCTGGGTCGGTGAAGCTGTAGCGGCCGCCCTTCAGCCAGTCGGCTCCCGTGCCGATGACCCAGGTCGCCATCTCGACCACAATGTTGGGGTGCTCAACCGTGGTTGACGAGAGACCGAACAACCCCTTGCCGGGATCGTTGGTCGCCTTGAGCGCCGCGAGCCATTGGTCGGGAGTCTTCGGCGCGGCGACGCCGGCGTCACTCAGGCGCTTCTCGTTATAGAAGAGCATGGAGCTGTAGCCCATGAGCAGCACGCCTTGGGTCTTGTTGTCCCACTTCATCTCTTCTTGCAGCGGCGGCCAGGCCTGGGCAATGTCAGTGCCGCGCAGAAGATCGTCGATCGGCATAAGCCAGCCCTGGTCGGCAAAGCTGGCGAAGTCGCGCGACGGCAGGTGGAGAATGTCGGGCGGACTGCCGGCGGCGAAACGCACGGTGAGCTGCCGGACGTACTGCGCGAAGGGGATCTGCTGGATCTTGACCGTGACGCCGGGATTTCTCTGCTCGTAGG
>VGEI01000660.1 GCA_016869415.1 Alphaproteobacteria bacterium | reverse complement strand
GCCGACACCTTCCTCAACCAGGCGGGTGGCGTGTTCGAGACCAAGCGCACCAGCAACTTCTTCGGCGGCAGCGATCTGTTCCGCAACGAGGCTGGCGCGACCATCCTGGCCGCCACCAATCCCGGCCAGCGCGAGCGCAGTTCCTTCATCAATCTCGACCGCTTCGAAAACCAGGGCCGGATCACGCTGCAGGACAATCAGGTCGGCGACGTGTTCGAGGTCTCCAACACGGTGGGCGGCAGGGACCTCAACTTTGCCGCCTCCGGGAATTCGCGGCTTGCGGTCGACGCCTTTCTCGGACCGCCGGGGTCCACCGCCGATAATCTGATCATCAACGGCAATGTCAGCGGCAGGACGCCGGTAGCGGTCAACAACACCAATCCCGGCCCGGGCTCGCTCAATACCGTGGGCATTCCGGTCGTGTATGTGAACGGCAATGTGAAGAAGGACGCCTTCTATCTACCTGAGCCGATCGACACCGGCTTTTTTAATTACGACATGTTCTTTGAGCCGACCGGAAGCGGCATCTTCGAGCTTAGGAACTTCGCCGGCCCCGGCGCGCGTCTGCTGCCGCAGATCGTCACCGCGGCGCACGATATCTGGTATCTCAGCTCTTCGACCTGGCTCGACCGCACCGCCGATCTGCGCGTGCTCCTGAACGGCGGCGTGGCGCCCATTGCCTATGACCCGACCGGCGCACAGGCCGATGGCGCGCCGGCAGCCTTCACGCCTGCGGTCTGGGCAAGGGGTGCCGGCGCCTGGCTCGATCGCGACAAGAGCGAGAGCGTGACCGCCTTCGGCCGCAACTACCAATTCAATCTCGACCGCGAGCTCGACATCATCGATTGGCAGATGGGTCTCGATCTCGGCAAGCGCGATTTCCTCTCGGCCAACGACATCCTGGTGTTCGGCATGCTGGGCGGCTTCGTCAATGCCGATCTCGACTACGACCAGCTCGGCCGCGCCTTCGACTTCTCGGGCGGACAGGTCGGCGGTTATGCCACCTATCTCAAGGGCGGGTTGTTCGTCGACACATTGCTCAACGTGCATCTGCTCGAACTCGAGACCGCAACGCTTGGCTTCCCCAGCTCGCTCGACGTCACCACGGTGGGCTTGCGCACCGACAGCGGCTACCGTTTCGGCTCGTTCACCGGCGGCCCGTTCATCGAGCCTCTGGCCACCATCCTCGTGACCTGGGCTGATATCGACGGCTTCTCGCTCGCCGGCAATACGGTGTCCTTCGACGACGAGGCGGCGTGGCGCGGACGCCTTGGCCTTAGGGTCGGCACCTCCACGCCAATCTGGGGGACCACGGTGCTCGAGCCGTTCGTTATCGGCAGTCTGTGGGGCGCACTCTCGGACGCCAATCAGGCGACGCTCACCTCGACGGGCACCACTTTCCGCTTCGAGGACGGCCATGACGACATCTGGGGAGAAGTATCGCTCGGCGCCAATCTCTTTACGCCCGGCGCCGGCACCGCCGTGTTCGCCAAGCTCGACGTCATCTTCGGCGACGATATCGACGGTTTGAGCGGCAAGGCCGGCATGCGCGTCGCCTGGTA
>VGEI01000659.1 GCA_016869415.1 Alphaproteobacteria bacterium | reverse complement strand
AATGTCAAATTCAAAAGCTCCACTCTCATGTCCGCCGTTTCAAGATGCAGGCGCAGATATTCGTGGCTTGCTTGCAAGCGTTACGTTTTGGCCGCCGATATGGGCAGGGCAGGAGGCGTGATCATCTCAACGACGGTCGATCAAACTCTGATGCGCGGGTCGGAACCGCATGACCTGTGATGCGTCGCGGAGCTGCCTCGGTCTAGGAACCAGCGTCGGATCGATGACCCGGCTGTTAGTGGATGCGAGGGTTCTCCTCACCGTGACCACGCCCCCAGCCTTGCCCGTCAGCAGGATGGCAGGATGTTCGTCGGCACCTCCTTTGGTTGATGATCATCGCGGCCTGTCATTGGATCGGGGAGACCTGCCGGGCGATGGCCCAGACGAAGCCTGCCAACTCGCGGGCGATCGCCGTGGTCACCACATTGGCCGGCTTTCTGGCGAGCGCGAGCTTACGGTAACGAGCGCACAGCCGGAGTTGGGCTTTCCAGGCGATATCGCGGACCGGCTTCGGCAGGGCTTCCTGGCGCAGATACTGCTCGCGACTGATGCGGGCCGGGAAGCGGTAGGTCCATGCCGCCTCGACCAGTGCGCGACGAGCGGCGGTGTTGCCGGTCTTGGTTATGCCGCCGCGGCTCACCGCGCCGCCGCTCGAATTCTCCGATGGCACCAGGCCGAGAAAGGCCATAAGCTGGCGTGCGTCGGCAAAACGCGTCAGGTCGCCGAGTTCGGCGATCAAGGTCGCCGCGTTCACCAGCGCCATGCCGCGCATCGCCTGCAGGGCCAGCACGACCGGCGTCAGGGACCAGCTCGGCAGCAAGGCTTCGATCTGGGCGGTCAACCGATCGCGACGCGCCGTTGCCGCTTCGATCGTCTCGATGGCATCCTCGAACACCACGTGATGCGCCGGCTGGGCGAAGCGCAGGCCCGCCAGCCAGCGGCGGTGCATCAGCGTCCAAGCCGGACGGTTATAGCGATGGCCGTGACGCAGCAGAAAGCCCGACAGCTGCTGGCGGGCGCGCCGCAGGCTGTGCACTGCCGCTTGACGCGCCCGAACCAGATCGCGCATCGCCTCATGCGCCTCGTCCGGGACCCACACCGCCGTCAACTCGCCGGCGCGATGCAGCTTCGCCAAGCTGTTGGCGTCGCGTCGATCGGTCTTGATGCGATCGCCTGGACGGCGCGGAATCAGCGAGGGGGCCACCACCATGCATTCGTGACCTGCTGCACTCAGCCAGCGCTGGACGCCGTAGCCGCAGGGACCGGCCTCGTAGCAGAAACGCAGTTCGCTGCCGTCGTTCTGAAGTCTACTCACCAATCGCTTCAGCGCGGCCGGTGTGTTCGCGATCTGGCCGTAGTCGCGCGCCGTGCCGCGGGCCCCGCCTTCGGCAAGGGCCACCGCGATCGTCTCCTTGTGAACATCAAGACCGACATAAGTGATAGTCTTGCCCATGACCCGCCTCCTATGCATGAGGCTCGGCACCGGACCATCCGGCGCAACCCTCGTTCCCTGCATACTGTGAGACGGGTCACCCCGCCCTCAGGCGGACATGTGGTCTAGTATCAGATAGTTG
>VGEI01000658.1 GCA_016869415.1 Alphaproteobacteria bacterium | reverse complement strand
TGGGGCTTTCGCTCGCCATCGTCGTCTTCATCTACGGCCTTCGCGGCGGCCTGCCGGAGAGCCGGCCGGCGATCCGGCGCGCTGAGATCCCGCGCGTGCTCGGCGACGGTCTGGTGGTGATGAGCCTGCCGGCCTTCATCCTCGGCGGCTCGGTCAGCGGCATCTTCACGCCGACCGAGGCCGGCGGCATCGCCTGTGTGTACGCCTTGTTCCTCGGCATCGTCTGGTATCGCGACCTGCGCTGGGCCGGGATCTGGCAGGCGCTCAAGACCTCGTCGCGGATGAGCGCCATCCTCTTCTTCGTTGTCTCGACGGTGGCGATCTGCGACTACACGCTCACGGTCGGCGGCATCGCCAACTACACCAAGCTGATGTTCGAGCCCTTCGCCGGCCAGCCGATCCTGTTCCTGACCGTGGTCGCGGTGGCGATGCTCGTGCTCGGCACCTTCCTCGATCCCGGGCCGATGGTGATCCTGTTCATCCCGCTGCTGATGCCGATCGTGCGCGCGATGGGGATCGACGAGTACCAGTTCTCGATGATCTTCATCCTCACCGGCACGCTCGGCTTGGTGACGCCGCCGGTCGGCATCGTGCTGTTCGTGTCGTGCAAGATTGGCAACATCGACCAGTGGACGCTGTTCAAGGCGGTGATCCCCTTCATCGCCGCCGAGTTCGTCGTCGTGCTGATGATGGTCCTGTTCCCGGCGATCTCGAACTGGCTGCCCAGCCTGGTGTGACGCGCGCAGGCGTGGCTTCAGGCGTCCCGGGAGCTGTCTGGCTCCACCTCCGAGGCAAGTGCGGCGAGACGTCCGCCGCGCCCCGCGCGTCATGGCCGGACGCGACGGCAGGGCCCGACTGCGCCGCGGTTCCATTACCGAAACACCGGCGCGTTTGCCCCGGAACGGCGACGCTCCCTAACGTCGGCCCCAGCGGTGCGACAGGATCGTCGCGCCGCTGCTCACGCCGTTCTCCGCCGATGGCGAGCGAGTGGATCTGGGCGCATACCGAGCGCTGACCGACCACGTGATCGCGGGCGACGTCCACGCGATCATCGCCAACGCGGCTGTGGCGGCGGGAGGGGCTGAAAGTACCCGCCCGCCAGCCCAGGCGCCGCCGGCTCGGGCTCAACGACGGCGCGTGCGTCCGGCTTCCGCCGATGCGGCGCAACCACGTCTGGGCCTACGACTTCGTTGAGGACCGCACCCATGATGGACGGAAGTATCGAATGCTCAATGTGATCGACGAGTTCACCCATGAATGCTTGGCGATCCGGGTCGCCCGCAAGCTCAAGGCCATCGATGTCATCGACGTGCTGTCCGATCTACTCATCCTGCGCGGCGTGCCTGGTCACATCCGATCCGATAACGTCCTAACTTGGCGGTCAATGGGGAAAACAAGGCAGCAGATCTCGTTGCGTCGGGTGTGTGCCGGTCGCCGGTTGTCGAAACAAAGGCTCTGTTGCAAATAGCGTCGTGACTGCAGAGTTGCTCACCCGCCCTCAAGATCAGGCAGCATAAATGCCGAACTGCCGCTCGATCAGACGCACCTCTCCCATGATGCCGCCGCCATATTGCCAGAAGACG
>VGEI01000657.1 GCA_016869415.1 Alphaproteobacteria bacterium | reverse complement strand
GCTGGCCTCGGCGTCGAGCCCGACATGCCAGCTCCAGCTCTCGTCGCGGATCTGGCTGACCGGCTGGATGTTCACCGCGATCCCCAGGAAATGCGCCACCCACATCTCCAGGACTCGGGCGAGCGCGTCGAGCCCGTGCCGGCCGAAGGTGAGGTCGAGCACGGTGTCGTGCCTGTCGGCGCGGGCCCAGTATTCGCCGGCCGTCGTCGCGCTGAGCACGTCGAGATCGATCTGGCGCAGCGGCGTGTTGGACTCGACGATCAGCCGGCCCAAGGAGCCCAGTCCGCCCGAGGCGGCGTGCATCTCCACCGTCTCCTCGTCGGCCAGCATCACCGCGCCGTCCCTGACGGTCACCTTCTGGCTGCGGAAGAGCAGCTCGCCGGCGCGCGCCCGCAAAGGGTCCTCCACGCCGTTGAGGATGTGACGCAGGATGACATGCGCCAGCTGGTCGACGAAGAGCGGCGGCACGGCAGCGGGCTCGAGGAAAAGCCTCAGGTAGGCGTCCTCGAGCGTGGAAGCGGCCAGCAGGCGGTCGCGGAAGCCGAGCAGGATCTCGTAATTGTCGCGGGCATCCTTGTCCTCGACCGCCGCCAGCTCGGCCTGGCTCACGGCTTTGCGCGGGTGCTCCAGCAGCAGGGCGTGCAGGGCCCGCTCGCGCGGCCCCGATTCCTCGACCGGGCGGATCTCGGGCCGGCTGAAATAGGCACGCACGAAGTCGTCGCTCAGCCCCAGACGGCCGTCTGGCCGGGGCTGGAGCAGGCTGTAGCCGCAGGCGCGCCAGAAATCAGGCATTGAAAACACTCATGAAAACCGGGCGGTAATCTGGACGCCCGCGCGGCCCCGTGCAATAGTCCCGGCCGCTTGCATGGCTTGGGGAGTCGGCGCCGTTTCATGACCATCGCTACCCGTCTTTACACATGGTTGCGCGGCGTCGCCGTCGGGCATGACGCCTTCGGCAACACCTATTACCGCGACAAGACGGGTGCCACGCGCTACGCCGGCAAGCGCGAGAAGCGCTGGGTGCTTTATGCCGGCGAGGCCGAGGCTTCCAAGGTGCCGCCGGAATGGCATGCCTGGCTGCACCATATTGTCCTCGAGCCGCCGCCCTCGGGAGGGGTGCGCACGGCCGCCTGGCAGAAGCCGCATCAGCCGAATCTGACGGGAACGCCCCAGGCCTATCGTCCGCCCGGCCATGATTTCGCGGGCGGGCAGAGAGCCAAGGCCACGGGCGACTACGAGCCCTGGGTCCCCAACTAAGCCGGCGGAGCGTCTGACCATGGGCCGCAATCTGGTCGAGACCCTGATGGGCGCGGTGGTGCTGGTGGTCGCGGCCTATTTCCTGGTCTTCGCCTACACCACGACCAACGTGCGCTCGGTGCGCGGCTACGAGGTGATCGCCAAGTTCGAGCGGGTCGACGGGGTCGCCACCGGTTCGGACGTCAAGGTCTCGGGCATCAAGGTCGGCACGCTGGTCGACCAGCGGCTCGATCCCGAGAGCTACCTGGCGGTGCTGCGCCTGTCGATCGACAACAGTGTGAAACTGCCCGAGGACACGGTCGCCCAGATCTCCAGCGAGGGCCTGCTGGGCAG
>VGEI01000656.1 GCA_016869415.1 Alphaproteobacteria bacterium | reverse complement strand
CGCCAGGCCGGTAGCCCGCGCATCCGCCGCCCGCCACACACGCATCCCACTGATCGAAGGTTACCTCGAACTTCCCAACCGCAAACGCGCGCGCAATCGTCACCACCCGCTGCGGGCCTTCGTCCGCATCGCGCCAAGCCTCCCCCGCCGGCGAGCCCATCGTGAAACTCCCCGCCGGAACCACAACCATCTCAGGACACTCCGCGCAGTCCTTGAACGTCTGCCCCGGGCGGGACTGCTGCGGCTGCGGATACACGCCCACCGCCGGCTGCACCGGTGCCGGCGGAGAGGGCGGCCGCGAGGGCGGCGGCGCCACCGCCGCCTCCTGCAGCAGATCCCCGAACACGTAACCCAGCCGCCGGCCATCCCGCTCCACCAGATACCAGTTCTCACCCCGAACCTTGCCCGCCACATGGATCCGCGTTTCCGCCGCCAGCGTCGTCACCACCGTGCTCGACGCGTCCGGTGCCTGCCGCACATTCGCATTGCGCGACGCCACAAGCTCCTTTTCCAGCGGCTCGAGAATTGGCGCCCCGGGCGGAGGCAGCGAAGCCACGGGGGGAGCAGGCGCGGGCCGCGGCGGCTCCACAGCCGTCCCCGGCCGGAAGTAGAAATCCCCGATGATCGAAGAAGACGACCACGGCACCTGACGACCGCCGGTCGCCGCGTGTACCCCGGCGCGCACGTCCTTGAACAGATCGTCGAGCGTCAGCCCGGGCTTGCGCATCGCACCCAGCAGGGCGGTCGTGAAACTGCTGTTCGTCCCCGCACCGTCCTCAGCCACCTCACCCGGCGCCGTGGCGTAGGCGATGTAGGTGCCGCTGGGTGCCGGCGTCACCGCCAGGCCGCGCGACGCGCTGCGGAACCGCCGCTCGTAGGGATTGTTGCGGCAGGCGTCGAGGATGACGATGTTGATGCGGTTGCGCGCGCCCTCCATGCGGCCGAGCACCGCCGCCACGTCGACCGCCTCGCTCTCGACATGCGCCTCGCGCTCGATCTCCGCATCGACCGGCAGCAGGTAGTTTCGGCCACCCATCTGCACGCCGTGCCCGGCGTAGTAGAACAGCCCCACCCCGCCGCGCTCGATCTTCTCGCCGAACTCGATGACCGCCCGCCGCATGTCGCGGGCACTGGCGTTGTAACGGGCGATGACCTCGAACCCGAGCTCGCCCAATGCCCCGGCCACGGCGCGGGCGTCGTTCACGGGGTTGCGCAGCGGCCCGTCCTTGTATGTCCCGTTCCCCACCACCAGGGCCACCCGGCGCTCAGGCGCCACCGGCTGGGCCGAAGCTGCGAAGGCTCCGGTCAGGCACACGACGCAGGCCACCACGGCGAGTGCCCTGAACACCCACCTGTCAAAAATGACAGCCATGCCGCTGATCGTTCGCATCCGATCCCGCCCCGCCGGGAAACTGGTGCTGCCCAAATTCTAAATCATGGGTTGCACAGCGTAAAGCACCGCACATTCACGGGACCACCTCGTGCCGCAGGCTCAGCAACTCGATCCCGCGCACTGCCGGCGGCAGGTCCGGGCCGGCACGCAAGGGGTAAAGAGGTAAAGACGCAGGACTTAATCCATTGTCCTCGCCA
>VGEI01000655.1 GCA_016869415.1 Alphaproteobacteria bacterium | reverse complement strand
CCTGCGGCAGGCTGACGAAGCGGCGGAGCGCCTCGCGCCGGAAGGTGTAGAGCCCTATATGGTGATAGAGCGGCCCCGCCCCCGAGGGCGCGGTGGCGCGGGTGAAATAGAGCGCCCGCCCGAGCGAAACGCCGCCCTCGCCGGTGCGGGTAAAGCCGACGATGGCCTTGACCACGCTGGGCTCGGTCTTCTCCTCCTCGCGCACGATCTCGGCCACGATGGTGCCGATATCGACAAGCGGCTCGCCGGCGTCCGGGGCGGCGAGCGGGGCCAGGGCGGCGCGCACCGCCTTGGGCTCGATGGTCGGCAGGTCGCCCTGGACATTGATCACCGCGTCGTAGCGGCGGTCGGGGTCGAAACGCTCGACCGCCTCGAGAATGCGGTCGGAGCCCGTAGGGTGGTCGGGCCGGGTCAGGACGGCCTCGCCGCCGGCCGCCCAGACGGCCTCGGCAATGGCCGGTTCGGCGACCGCGACCAGCACGGGGCCGAGATCGGCCTCGCGGGCGCGTCGCCAGACATGGACGATCATCGGCTCGCCATGGATGTCAGCCAGCGGCTTGTTGGGCAGCCGAGTGGCGGCCAGCCGGGCCGGAATAACGACCAGCGGGCGCCGGGGGCCGGTCATGGGGTCAAAACAGCGGGTCGGCGGGTTGAAAGCGGCATCGGGCGCACGATATACACGGCGGCCCGCAGGGCTGAAACCTTAATCCTTTCGCCACCAAATTCGGGCAAAATCAGTTGAATCGGCAAGCCTCCGGCGACTACTCTGCGCCCATTCGCGTCGGCCGCAGGCCGGTTTTCCAGGAGCACGGGACTGAATGAACGCCTACGAATTCAATAAGATCGCGGGAGCGTTGCTCACCGCGTTGCTGACCACGATGGTGATCGGTTTCCTGGGCAATGCCCTGATCCACCCCAAGAAGCTGGACAAGCCGGTGGTGGTCATCGAGGGCGTCGAGGCCAAGGCGGATAGCGCCGCGGCGGCGGCTCCGGCGGTACTCGAGCCCATCGCCCCGCTGCTGCGCACGGCCAACGCCGAGGCCGGCAAGAACGTCTTCAAGCAGTGCGCGGCCTGCCACACGCCCGACAAGGGCGGCCGCAACGCAGTCGGCCCGAACCTCTGGGACTCGGTCGGCAACAAGAAGGCCCGCACCGCCGGCTACGCCTACTCCAACGCCCTGCAGGCCGCCGCCGCCAAACCCGCCGAGGAAGGCCAGTGGGGCTACGAGCGGCTCAACGCCTTCCTGGCCAATCCGAAAGCCGAAGTGCCTGGGACGAAGATGACCTTCGCTGGCCTGCGCAAGGCAGAGGATCGGGCCAACGTCATCGCCTATCTGCGCTCGCTGTCGGACGCGCCCAAGCCTCTTCCCTAGAGAGCGGGCGCCAGCCGGAGAGGCGGGCAGGGATTCCGGAATGCACCTGTGACGCAAAGCGCCTCTCCGCATGTTCCGCCGCAATGGCCGCTCGCGCCGCCGACCCTGGTGCGCTCGGACGGCGTGGAGCGCCGCGCCAACAGCCGCTGCCTGCGCTTCTGGCAGGAGGTGGCAGGCGGTCGCCGTTTTCCCTCGCGCAGCGCGGTGACGCCGGCGGCGGCCGGCGACCTCTGGGAC
>VGEI01000654.1 GCA_016869415.1 Alphaproteobacteria bacterium | reverse complement strand
AGAGCCGCAACGGTATTGTCAGGCGTTCGCGAGCGTCTTGCGGCTCTTCTCGGCCTCGGGGTAGTCACCCGCCGAAGAACTCGATCTGCCAAGCCATCTCTTCCTTGGTTAGCGGGAAAGCCGTGCCGCCGCGGGCCTGCAGGGCCTGACGCGGCGAGATGCCGCCGAGCCGTGTCTGGACCTGCACGGCGAGCCGCATCGGCAGTCCGGCTTTCCACACCAGCGCCACCACGCCCTTGGCGCTGCGTGCTGAAAGAATCTTGTCGACCACATCGACCGGCACCTCGGCCAGCAGGGCGAGTGCCGCGCGCACGAAGGCGCGCTGGCCGGCATGCAGCGCCTCGTCGACTGCGTCCTCGTCGAGCTTGCCCTCTTTTTTAAGGCGCGTGACCTTCTCCTCAACACTCTCACCCTCTTCTTTTTCCTCGACGGCGGCGGCCGGCTTCGCTGCGGGCTTCTCGGTCGCGAGCCGCTCGGCCACGGCGGCCGTCACCTGCTCGCGCGTCTCGCGCGGCAGATACTGACGGTTCTTGAGCACCGAGTGCAGCGATTCGGCCACAAAACCGGCGATGCGCTTCGCGGCGCGCGCCGGCAACGAAGGGCGGCGGACCAGCGGCTCGTGCCAGGCGGCGCGGTTCGCCGCCCGGTCGGCGATCAGGTCGAGCGTCTCCTCGCGGATCTGGGCCGACTTGTTGGCCAGCAGCGCCGCCACAGCCGGCTCGTCGTCGGCTGCCACAATGGCGTCGGAGACCTTCGCCCGCACATCCTGGCGCTGGGCGATGGCGGCCAGCGCACCGGAGGCCGGACCGGAATTGATGATGTCGAGCAGATCATCGTCGGTGAGTAGCGGCGAGAAGCGCAGCACCGGGCTGGCCACGATCAGCTCAGCGTCGCGGGCCAGCTTCTGGATCACCTCCGGCGGCACGTTCGTGACGTTGCGTACTGCCTCAGAGACCACGGCACGCACACGCACCGCTTCGTCCTTGGCCAGTTTCTCCAGCATGGCGATGACGCGCTGGTGCGCCTCGTCCTTGGCGTCGGCACTCAACCCAGGCAGCAGGCGGGCGACCTTCTGTGCCAGCTCGGCACGCACCGCCTCGTCACGGTCGCGGGCGAGGAGCTCGTCGGCCTGATAGGGCGTCGCATCGTTGCTGGCGATGGCGCGCCTGACCTCCGGCGCCTTGTCCTCGGCCAGGAAGTAGAGGATCTCCGGCCGCATGTCGTCGCGCATGGCAAGCTTGCGCCGTGCGTTGACGTCGTCGCTGCGCGCCAGGCGCTTGGCATCCTCGTATTCCTGGTCGCCGATCTGCGCTGTCATGTCGTACTGCCACCCTTAGCCGCGCGGAACGCTTTGACATCCGGCGCCACCGAGTAAGAGCCCTTGCCGCGATGTTTGACCGCGTACATCGCCTGATCGGCGCGCTCCAGAAGCTCGGCCGTATTCTCCCCTTCGCTGGGCACATGCACGGCGACGCCCACCGACAGGCCGAGCGGCTTGTCCGGGCCAGCGGAATATGGCGCGATCTCCGCCGTCAGCGCGAGAATCTGCTTGGCGCGCTCGATAGCTGCCGGGCGGGCGGTATCGACAAGCCACACGGCGAACTCGTCGCCGCCCAA
>VGEI01000653.1 GCA_016869415.1 Alphaproteobacteria bacterium | reverse complement strand
CGCCCTCGTGCGCGTCAGCGTGCGGCGCGTCACCATCGCCATGGCCTCCGCCTACCCCTATCGCAGCGACTTCGCCCTTGCCCACCGGCGGCTCGTGCAGATCGTGTCCCGTTGCGTGGTGTAGCTGGTGGCGTTGGTCGCCGTGCTCGCCGGCGTGTGGCGGGCCGTTCAGCGTGCCACGGCTGGCAAGCTGACGAGCGGATCATCGCTCAAGGGCGCGATGGTTTCCAGGGTCATGTATCTGGCGCGCTGGACGGCCCATTCATCATTCTGTTCGAGCAGCAGAGCGCCGACGAGGCGGACGATGGCCTCGTCATTGGGGAAGATGCCGACGACTTCGGTCCTGCGCTTGATCTCGCCGTTGATGCGCTCGATCGGATTGATCGAGTGCAGCTTGGCACGATGCTCCTTGGGGAAGGTCATGTAGGCGAGCACGTCATGCTCGGCCTCGTCCATGATGGCGGCGAGCTTGGGCACCTTGGGACGGATCTGGTCGGCGACCGCACGCCATTGGGTGCTGGCGGCCTCGGGCGTCTCCTGGGCAAAGGCGGTGGCGATGAAGGCCGAGACGACGCGCCGGCCGCTTTTGCCGGCGTGAGCCAGCACATTCCTGATGAAGTGAACCCGGCAGCGTTGCCAGGTTGCGTTGAGCACCTTGCTGACCGCCGCCTTGATGCCCTCGTGGGCGTCCGACACGACCAGCTTGACGCCGCGCAGGCCGCGGCGGGTGAGCTTGCGCAGGAACTCGGTCCAGATCGGCTCGGCCTCGGACGTGCCGACCGCCATGCCGAGGACCTCGCGGCGGCCGTCACTGTTGACGCCAACCGCGATGATGACGGCGACCGAGACGATGCGGCCGCCGCGGCGAACTTTCAGGTAAGTGGCGTCGATCCAGATGTAGGGCCAGTCGCCCTCGATGGGTCGCTCGAGGAAGGCCTTGACCTTGCCGTCGATCTCCTCGCACAGCCGGCTGACCTGGCTCTTGGAGATGCCGCCGGCGCCCATGGCCTTGACCAGGTCATCGACCGAGCGGGTCGAGATGCCCTGGATGTAGGCTTCCTGGATGACTGCGGTGAGCGCCTTCTCGGCCATGCGGCGCGGCTCCAGAAAGCTCGGAAAGTAGGAGCCCTTCCTGAGCCTCGGGATGCGCAGCTCGACGGTGCCGGCGCGCGTCTCCCAGTCGCGATCCCGGTAGCCGTTGCGCTGCACCAGCCGCAGCGCGCTCTTCTCGCCATAGCCGGCGCCGGTCGCCGCTCCTACCTCCATCGCCATCAGCCGCTCGGCGGCAAAGCCGATCATCTCGCGCAGCAGATCGGCGTCGGGGGTCTTCTCGATCAGCGTCTTCAGGCTCATCGTCTCGTCGGTCATCGATCGGTTCCTCGAATCAGGTTGTGTCGACAACCCGACCTTGACCGACGAACCATCGATGACCACCAGCAAGCCGCTCGCTCGCTACGGCGCTATGGGGCGCGCTTCGCTCGCGGCTTGCTGCCGCCTGCTACACCACCCCCAGGGACACGACCCTCGTGCACGCGGCGCCCTGACGAACCAGAGACCGCAAGCCCACATACCGAAACCGCCGCCGCCAACCCCGCGGCGCGATCCCGCTCGCCCCAAACACC
>VGEI01000652.1 GCA_016869415.1 Alphaproteobacteria bacterium | reverse complement strand
CCGACTCCTGCGGCGATATTGTAGGGCAGGGGAAGGAGATGGAGGACGGCGGCAAGTGGGGCTGGCAGGCCGGCCGAGAGTGTCGCAAGGCTCAAAATGGTAGCAAACAGGTTGGCCAGTTTGCCGTAGACGATGGCGTAGAGCCAAAACACCTGTGCCAGCGGCAGCTGCCCGTTCCACAGCGTCAGAATCCAATGTCGTACGGAGGAGCCCACGGATAGGCCGCGAGGATAGACGGCAACGCGGCATCCGGCGACGTGAAAAAAGGAAATCGGCAGGAAGCGCCTTGGCGCCTCCTGCCGATTGAGCTTCCGTCAGCGCTGATAGCTGACGCGGTAGATCGCGCCGTTCTGCTCGTCCGAGACCAGCACCGAGCCGTCGGGCTGGACGTGGACGTCGACGGGCCGGCCCCAGAAGCTGTTGGCCTGGTTGTCCAGGAAGCCGGTCAAGAACGGCTCGACCTTCGGGTTCGTGCCGTCCGGATTGACCGTGACGCGGACCACGTCATAGCCGTTCTTCTGCGTCTTGTTCCACGAGCCGCGCCGGGCGATCAGGATGCTGTTCTGATACTCCGGCGGGAACATGTTGCCGCGGTAGAAGCGCATGCCCAGAGCGGCTGCGTGGGCGCCCAACGTGACGACCGGCAGGGTGACGCCCTCACAGGGGTTGGGCTTCTTGAAGTCCGGATCGGGGATGCCGTTGGCGTGGCAGTAGGGGAAGCCGTAATGGGCGCCGATCTGCGATACGCGGTTGAGCTCCTCCTCCGGGCCGTCCTCGCTCATCCAGTCGCGGCCGTTGTCGGTGAACCACAGCTGGCCGCTGCGCGGATCCCAGTCGAAGCCGACGGTGTTACGCACGCCCTTGGCCACGATCTCCAGGCCGCTGCCGTCCGGGTTGTAGCGCCGGATCTGGCCGTGCTTGTTGTCGTCGAGCTCGCAGATGTTGCAGGGCGCGCCGACCTGGAAATAGAGCTTGTTGTCCGGACCGAAGGCCGTGAACTTCCAGTTGTGATGCACCTCGGTCGGCAGGTTGAATGCCGCGGTCATCTCGACCGGCGTGCCGGGGTTGGCCAGCTTGTCCTCGATGCCGTCGAAGCGCAGCACGCGGTGAATCGCCGTGACGTAGAGCGCGCCGTTGCGGAAGGCGAGGCCGTTGGGCTGGGTCAGCCCTTGCGCCAGGATGACATGGTCGCGCTGGCTGCCCTTGTCGGTGATGGCGTAGACGCGGCCGATGATGCGCGTGCCGCCGAAGATCGTGCCCTTGTCGCCGCGCGTCATCATGCGCACGCCGGGCATGCCGTGGGCCCAGAGCTCGACCTTGAAGCCGGCGGGGACCTTGAGCTTGTCGAGCGGGATCTTGTCGGGCGTGGTCACCTGCATGACCGGCGGATGGGGCACCAGCTGCAGGTTGGTCATGTGCGGCGCCGGCTGCCCGGGGCCGGGCAGGGCGGGATTGGGTGCGGGCTGCTGCGCCCAGGCCGTGCCGGCCATCAGCAGGGCCGTAGCGGCAAGGGCCGATCCGAGTTTCATGACGTTCCTCCCTTGGATGTGCTTATTGAATGTCGTTGTCTCGGCTACCGGCGTGGATGGCCGAAAAGCGCCACAACTATATGCCGGAAGGCGGAACGGG
>VGEI01000651.1 GCA_016869415.1 Alphaproteobacteria bacterium | reverse complement strand
CTGCGGCTGACTCAGCCCGCCGACACCGTCCATGCCGCTGGGCAGCAGGATGCCGTGCCAATGGATGGTCGTATGCTCGGGCAACTTGTTGGTGACGAAGATGCGCACCTTGTCGCCCTCGACGCATTCGATCGTCGGGCCCGGGCTCTGGCCGTTGTAGCCCCAGAGATTGGCCTTCATGCCGGGGGCCATCTCGCGCACCACCGGCTCGGCGGTCAGGTGGAACTCCTTCCAGCCGTCCTTCGTCCGCCAGGGCAGTGTCCAGCCGTTCAGGGTGACGACCGGATTGTAGGGACGGCCGTCGGGCGGGCTTAGAGGGGCGGCGGTCTTGGCATCCTTGGCAGCAGGCGCCTCGGGCAGGGCGGCGAGGCTGGTGCGGGACACCATTCCAGCACCCAGCACGGCGGCGGCGGAGCCGCTGAGAATCTGTCGGCGTGTGAACATGGTCATGCCTTTTCGAGTTAGTGGCCGGCTGCGGCCGAGCCACCGCCGGGGAGAGACAAGGGCCGGCTCGAGCTGCCGCTCGCTCCTCCGAGAGTGAGGGCGAGCCGCAGGTCGGCTTCGGCGTTCCAGAATTCGCGCTGCGCGTCGATATAACTGGTGACGCTGGCAATCTGCTCGCGAGCGTCGGCCAGAAGCTCGAACACGCTGATCAGCATCCCGTTGTAGCGCAGGAGATTCTCCTCGGAGATTTCCTTGCGCAGCGGGATGATCGTGTCCCGATAGTGCCGCGCCACGTCGTAGGCGGTGCGATAGGCCAGGTAGGCCTCGCGGGCCTCGGAGCGGATCGCGACGGCCAGCTCGCCGTAACGGTCGACCGACTGCACGTAAGGCAGCAGCTTGAGGTCGCGCCGCGCCTGCTGGCGGTCGAACACCGGCACGCGGATCTCGCGGCCCGGGCGGCCCTCGGCGAAGAAATCCTCCTCGGGGAGCGTCACCTCGCCGCGGCGATAGCCGAACAGCTCGCCGCGGTCATAGCCGTCGAGGGCGAACTCCCGCGCCTCGGCAAAGATGCCGAGGCGCACCGCCTGCAGATCGAGGCGCCGGCGCAGGGCCAGCGCTTCGATATCCGGCAGCTGGGCGGCGGAGCCCGGGAGATCGGGCAGACGCCCGGGCAGCCGGTAGCTCGCATCGCTGCCCCACAGGCCGAGCAGCCGGGTCAGGCGTTCGCGTTCCGCGACTGCTGCCTGGCGCGCCTTGGCGAGCTGAACGGCGACCTCGCCCTGGAAGGCGCGCTCCTTCAGCTCGTTGAGCTTCGGCCAGTTGCCGACGCGCACCATGCGTCGGGCGAGCTCGCTTCCGGCGTCGGCGGAAGCCAGTGCATGCTCCAGATAGCGGGCGTTCTCCTCCGCGGCGACGGCGCCGATATAGGCACGGCGCACTGCGTTCGACATCTGCAGCATCTCGCTGGCCATCTCGATACGCGCCCGCTCGGCCTTGCGCCGCTCGACCTCGCTGGCCAGCGGCATTGCCAGCGGCGCGGTCGCCGCCGCGATGAAGCGACGCTCCTCGTCCAGGCTGCCGGCAGCTTCTCCGGCGGCTGCGATGGCGCCGGTCATCGCTGCTTCCGACTGGCCGGTCCGGTAGTAGACGGCGCGCAGCGACGGATTGTTGAGCAAGGCCTGACGGATCGCCTGGTCGAGGGTCAGCGTC
>VGEI01000650.1 GCA_016869415.1 Alphaproteobacteria bacterium | reverse complement strand
GCTCAGCGCGCCGCGGTCGAGCAGCCCCTTGATAAGAGGGTCGACTTGCTGGCGCAGCGCCAGGTCGACCGATTCCTCGGGCCGGACGATGAACAGCCGTTTTTTGGTTGCGCTTGTAACGGGTGCGGCCGCACTTTGGTTTCCCGGCAGGTCGATCGCGCTGAATTCCGCCTGCGCGCTCGCCACGCCTATGGGCGCAGTGCCGTAGCGGTAGGCGTTGCCGACCAGGCGTTCCAGTTCCTCGGGCGGCCACGGCGGGATGGCCTTTTCCGGGTTCCAGTGCGTGAGCAATAGGTCGAGCGCCAACGCCTCCCCGACCCCGAAATCCTTGATGCGGCACGCTATGCGGAACGTCGTGTCGTTGCCGCCTTGGCCTTCGACGGCCTCGGGCGCCGCGGTTTCCAGCCATTCCGCTGCCCGGCGCGCGGCGTCGGCTTCATCGAGATCGGCCACAGGACCGGCCAAAGCGACGCCCGGCTCGGCCTTGTGCTTCGGCTTGCAAAGCGAAGCCAGCCATTCAGGGGCATCCGTGATCACCGCCCCGGCTTCTGCCCAATCATACTCGCCGTCCGCTAGTATCGAGCCGACGCCCGCCACATAGCCGTGGTAGCCCCGCACGTCGATTCCCTGGCCAAGCCGATTGACGCTGGACCGCACGTCGGCGCCGGGTGGCACGCGGTAGAACAGATGCCGCCCGCCGGATGGGGTCAGCGCGGTCAGGGTTTCCGTGTCGAGGCCGGTGTTGTCGATCAGGTCTTGTAGTGAAGCACTACCCCGCCGGCCGTTCTTGTCGTCGATGTCGAGGACCAGCAGGCCCTCGCCGGTCAGCACCCCGATATTGTGGTCGGAGCTCTCGCCCGTGACCGGCTCGGTCCACATGCGCGCGACGGTCTCGGGGTCGGCGCTGGCCTGCTCGTAGAAACGCTCGGCGGCGGGAAGCTTGGACATCGGCCGCAGGCGAAACACCTTAAAGCCGAGTTTGGCGAGAGCGACGGCGCGCTCCCGCATGGCCGGTTCGGTCATGCAGTTCTTGTCGCTTTTTGGCTACTATACGGTTGACATATCGTTCGTCAGCATATACACGGATTTCGGGTCATCGGCAAACAGGAGGATTCGAACATGCAAGCCATCGTTATCGACCGCGCCGTTGCGCAGAAGGTTCTCGCCACCGTCGACGCCGGGCTGACGTTCGGCATAGGCATCCCGCAGCCGGGCCAGATGTGCGTCGAAGCCGCGGTGTGCTACGCGCTTGGCCTGCCGCATGGCGACGATCCGCCCTGCGTCGCGCGGCCGCTGCGTGCGCTCAAGGTCAAGCTGAACGATTCGAGTTGGTCGAGCGACGCCGCCAGGGCGAAAGGGCTGCGCCGGCTCGCGTTGGCGCAGCTCGGCAGCGCAGGCGCCTTGGACGAGAAAGAATTCCGGCGCCGGATCGTCGATCATGCCATCCGGGTGTCGGTGCCGGCCGCATTGCGCGCCGCCGTTTCGATCCTCAAGGACGAGAAGCACAAGGCTACGCTCTGCGAGGCTGCGAACCGATGCGAGAAGGAAGGAACACACCAAGCGGCGTCTGATGCAAAATTCGTCACCGCCGCCGCCGCCGACGCCGTCTCCTACGCCGCCGCCGCCGACGCCGCCGCCGTCGCCTACGCCGCCGCC
>VGEI01000649.1 GCA_016869415.1 Alphaproteobacteria bacterium | reverse complement strand
CCCATCGCGTGCGCATCGCCTTCGCCGCCGTTTGCCCGGATGCCGCTCTCATCCGCTTGCTCGCCGGCGCGCTTCGACCCGCCGCTCCATGACCGACGGGGCCGATGCCCCGAAAACACCCGTTCCCGCAATCCCAAACCAATAACCCGACACCCGACAAACCAACCCGCGATGAAAAAGACGCAACGACCACGCATGCCGCGTGATCGCCTTGCCTCCCTGCCCATCACATCATGGCCTCTCGTGAATAAACCGGGCTAGATATTGTCGGTCTTCAGCCGGGTCCGCTGCAGGCCTTGGCGG
The DNA here is from genome assembly GCA_016869415.1 of Alphaproteobacteria bacterium. Lineage (GTDB taxonomy): Bacteria > Pseudomonadota > Alphaproteobacteria > CACIAM-22H2 > CACIAM-22H2 > VGEI01. The sequence goes on along the minus strand of VGEI01000649.1, from coordinate 1,355 downwards.
CGCACGCTGTGTACCAGGATATGTTCGATGATGGCGGCGTGGGACAGCCCCGCTTGTGCCGCCGACTGGGCGATCGCCGCGGTCGAGCCCAGGTTGCAGGCGATGTTGGTCTCGATGAAGTAGATCTCGCCGGTGCCGGTTTCGCAACGATAGTCTGCCCGCATGTAGTCGAACGGCAGCATGCGTTGCGCCAGCGACAGCGATAGATTGCCGAGGCGCTCGGCCAGCGGCCCATCGGCCACAATGCGCCGCCGTCGGGTCTGCTTTAGGAAGCGCTTCTGCCGGAAGGTCGCGATGCCATAGGGCAGGTCGGAAATTTCCTCCGCCGCCGGCAGCCAGAGCGGCACCGGCCCGCCCAGCACCGGCACCGTCATGTCGGTGCCGGCGATGCAGCGCTCCACCAGCACCTCCTTGCCCATCGCCAGCAGCGCCCGGGCCCGCTCGCGCGCGCCCCGCCAACTCGCCTGCACCGACTCCTCGCTCACGTCTTCCGAAGCCGAGCCGAAGCGGTACTTGACGAAATAGGGACCGGCGAAGTCGGGTTCCTCCACAAGGTCGTCGGCCGAGACATACGGGCGGCCGGGCGGCACGGGCAGGCCCGCGGCCAGCGCCAGCGCCTTGCTCAGATACTTGTCCTCCGCCATCGCCCGAATGTTGGGCGGCGCGCCCATGTAGGCGATGCCGGCTGCCTCGCACAGAGCCGGCACATAGACTTCGCAATTGCGGAACGGCGCGCGGCTATAGAGCGAAAAGACGTAGTTGTGCCGCCCCAGCGCCGCCGGCAGATCCGCCAAGTCGCGGCAGCTTGTCACCTTTAGGCCAAGCCCCTGCAGCAAGGTGAAGATCTCGTGGTGGTAGCGTGGCCGGATGCCGACGGTGGGATGCAAGGCAGGCGGAGGCTCACCGGGCAGCGGCGCGAACGGTGCCGCGAACAGAACGTCCATCGCCGTCCGCTCGGCCGCGCCGAGGCGCAGCAGTTCGACGCGCATGGCCGCATCTCCTTGGTACTCCCCGGCGACCCTCGGCCGGGGGCCGAACTGCAGCGCCGCCGACAGGAGCACCCGTCCGCCTATCGGCAACGCTCAACCGGCATCCACCGGATGACTGGCTCTTGGGGGCAAGATTGACGCCTAGAGTGCGCATTGGCAAGCCCGTGTCCGGGTTCAGTAGATATGAGACGTTGGGTTCTGCTGTCGGGTGAGGGAGAGATACTCGTTGGGGGTTCGTCCGCCAAGACGCACCTCTGCTGTGGTTTTCGCTGGAACTCATGCGGCCGGCCTGTTTACGCCGGCGCTGGAGGTGGCTGCGGCCGCAATTCGGCGACCAGCCTCAGGATCTCGGCGAACATCATTCTC
>VGEI01000648.1 GCA_016869415.1 Alphaproteobacteria bacterium | reverse complement strand
GCCCCAGGCTGCGTTGCACCGCACGATTTGGCCATTCTCCCGCTCCCCGGTCCCGGTTTGACGGCGCACAATGCAGCTTATGTCGCCCCACGAGCCGCTATTGGTAAAGAAATTTTGAGTGCTATATTGGCTGCGAAGGAGACAGCGACCCTGGCGATTTCCAGCCGCAGCGGGCACCTCGATATCCTCGCCGCGATTCCGCAGGAGCGCCGCGGCCAGGTGCTGGCGCAATGCGGCCAGCGGCGCTACCGCAAGGGCGAAACCATCTGGCGCCAGGGCGAGGCCGCGCTGGCGGTCGGCATCCTCGCCGAGGGCAAGGCGGTCTCCGAATACCGCAGCTCGCGCGGGCGCTCTGTCATCACCGGGCTGTGGGCCACGGGCGACCTGGTCGGCGCGCTGCACCTGGGCGCCTATCACGTGCACCAGATGACCTTGCGCTGCCTGGAGAGCTCGCTCCTGCACACGCTCACGGTCGACCAGTTCTACACGCTGGTGCGCACCTATCCAGAGGTCGCCGAGGCGGTCGTGCGGGCGTTGTCGGTCCGCTTGCACTGGTACAACCACCTGACGCTCGTGCTCAGCACGCTTCCCGCCTTCGAACGCATCTGCGGCATGCTGCTCGCGCTCACCGAGCACTTCGCCGTCAAGACCGAGGACGGGCTGCGCATCGACCTGAATCTCACGCACGCGACGCTCGCCGCCATGGTCGGCGTCGGCCGCCCGTTCCTGACCGTGACGCTGAGCAAGCTCGAGAAAAGCGGCCACCTGAGCATCGAGCGGCGCCGCATCGTCATCCACAACCCCGCGCGCCTGGAAGCCCTCGCCTTCGAGACGGCCGGCTGGCGCCGCGCCCCCCTTGCGACGAAATCCCGGAGGAACCATGCGCCACCCCAACCCAACGCTTGACCGCTTCCTCGACAGCCTCGAGGGCATCGTCGCCGCCGAGCGCGACCAGTGGAAGATCGTCGCCGCCGTCGAGCCGCTGGTGAAGCAGCTGATCGCTGATCCCGACCACAGCTACATCAAGGACAAGTACCGCCGGCCGCCCGAGGGCAAGACCGGCGTCGCCTCGGGCTACGGCCAGTACTGCCTCTACCGGCGCGGCACGCAGCTCTCGGTGATCGCGTTCTGCTGGGGGCCCGGCAAGGGCACGCCGATCCACGACCACCTCGCCTGGGGGGTGCTCGGCTTCTACGACGGGCTGGAGAAGGAGACGCGCTTCAAGCGCATCGATGACGGCAAGGACGCCAATCGCGCGACGCTGCAGGAAATCGGCGTGCATTTCACCAAGACCGGCGAGACCTCGCACCTCACCTCGCCGCAGCGCGACGTGCACAAGGTGGAGAACCCCGGCGACGTGCCCTCGGTGAGCATCCACATCTACGGCTGCGACATGGGCACGCAGCGCCGGCGCCGCTACGACGCCTCCAGCGGCGCGATCGAGTGGTACTCGACGCCGCACGACTCCGACGAGGTGGTCGTCTCCTGATGGCGCGCACCGCGGTCTGCAAGACGGGCGATGTCCCGGCGCAGACCATCAAGCAATGGATAGGAAAATCTATCCGCCCCAGGCTGCGTTGCACCGCACGATTTGGCCATTCTCGCGCTCCCCGGTCCCGGTTTGGCGGCGCACAATGCAGCTTATGTTGCCCCACGAGCCGCTAT
>VGEI01000647.1 GCA_016869415.1 Alphaproteobacteria bacterium | reverse complement strand
GCGACATAGCCGGTTGGGAGGCCGCACGCGTATGCTCGAACTCAAGGTCAATGGCAAAGTCCATCGGGTCGACGTCGAGCCCGACACACCGCTGCTCTGGGCGATCCGCGAGAACGTCGGATTGACCGGCACGAAGTACGGCTGCGGCATCGCCCAGTGCGGCGCCTGCACCGTGCACGTCAACGGCGAGCCGGTGCGCTCCTGCTCGATGCAGGCCAGCGAGGCGGTCGGCAAGGAGATCACCACCATCGAAGGCCTCGCGGCCAACGGCATGGTGCACAAGGTGCAGAAGGCCTGGGTCGACCACGACGTGCCGCAATGCGGCTACTGCCAGAGCGGCATGATCATGGCCGCGGTCTCTCTTCTCAAGGAGAAGCCGAAGCCCACCGACGCCGATATCGACGCGGCGATGACCAATATCTGCCGCTGCGGCACCTTCCAGCAGGTGCGCGCGGCCATTCACGACGCAGCCAAGGCGTAAGGGAGGCGGCCATGACATTCATGCCTCAGATGAACCGCCGTTCCTTCATCGTCGGCGCCGCGGCGACCGGAACCGGTCTCGCCCTCGGCCTCGACCTGCCGTTCGGCGGCAAGCTTGCGATGGCGCAAGGCGCCGCCGGGCCGGAAGTCACCGCCTGGGTGCTGATCAAGCCCGACGACACCGTGGTCATCCGTATCGCCCGCTCCGAGATGGGGCAGGGCACGCTGACCGGCCTCGCCCAGCTCGTCGCCGAGGAGCTTGAGTGCGACTGGTCGAAGGTGACCACCGAGTACCCGACGCCCGGCCAGAGCGTCGCCCGCAAGCGCGTGTGGGGCGATTTCTCCACCGGCGGCAGCCGCGGCATCCGTGAGTCGCAGGAATATGTCCGCAAGGGCGGCGCCACGGCGCGGCAGATGCTGATCCAGGCCGCGGCCAACCAGTGGAACGTCCCGGCCGGCGAGTGCCGGGCGGCCAACAGCGTCATCACCCACACGGCCTCGGGCCGTACCACGACCTACGGCAAGGTGGCTGACGCGGCCTCGAAGATCGAGCCGCCGGCCAACGTGACGCTCAAGGACCCGAAGGACTGGAAGATCGCCGGCAAGGGCATCAAGCGCCTCGACACGGTCGAGAAGACCAACGGCAAGATGATCTACGGCACCGATGTCGTGCTGCCCGGCATGCTCAACGCCTCGATCAAGGACTGCCCGGTCTTCGGCGGCAAGGTGAGGAGCTACGACGAAGCCAAGGTCATGGGTATGAAGGGTGTGAAGAAGGTGGTGAAGGTGGGTGACTCTGCCGTCGCCGTCGTCGCCGACACCTGGTGGCACGCCCATAAGGCGCTCGAGGCCCTGCCGATCGTCTGGGACGAGGGCTCCAACGCCAACGTGACTAGCGCCTCTATTGCCGAGTTCGTCAAGGAAGGCCTGACCGCCGAGAAGGCGTTCGTGGCCAACCAGAGAGGCGACATCAAAGCGGGAATCGCCGGCGCGGCCAAGACGGTCGAGGCGGTGTACTCCTATCCGTTCCTCAACCACGCGCCGATGGAGCCGATGAACGCCACGGCGGTCTACACGCCCGACCGCTGCGAGGTGTGGACCGGGACGCAGAACGGCGAGGCGGCCTTCGCCGCCGTGCTGGAGGCGTCCGGCCTGCCCGCCGAGAAGTGCGACGTGCACAAGATCATG
>VGEI01000646.1 GCA_016869415.1 Alphaproteobacteria bacterium | reverse complement strand
TGTACCCGGCGCCACGCTCAAGACGCTGAAGACCGTGCAGAGCCACGTTCAAGCGCTCGACCAGTGCCGCAAATCGAGCAAGGCGCTGGGCTTGAAGCGCGTAGTCGGCGCCGACACGGCCGGCTCGGCGGCCGAGATCGCACGGAGCGGTGACGTCACTCGCGCCGCCATCGCCTCGGAGCTGGCCGGGCAGATCTACGGGCTCAGATCGCTCAGGCGCAACATCGAGGACGCCGAGCACAACACCACGCGTTTTCTCGTGCTCTCGCGCGACACGGTCGATCCCGATCCGCGGCGCGGGCCGGTGATCACCAGCTTCGTCTTCCGCGTGCGCAACGTGCCGGCAGCGCTCTATAAGGCGATGGGCGGCTTCGCCACCAACGGCGTCAACATGACCAAGCTCGAGAGCTACATGCTGGGCGGGCGTTTCGAGGCGACGCTGTTCTACGCCGATGTCGAGGGCCATCCCGACGACCGCCCCCTCGCGCTGGCGCTGGAGGAGCTGCGCTTCTTCTCGCGCGAGGTGAAGATCCTCGGCATCTACCACGCGCATCCGCACCGCCACAAACGGGCCAAGGGCGGCGACGATTGACGGCAGCGGGGGGTGATCGGATGAAGTCTATCCCCCACCTTCGGGCCGATAACCGCCCGCTTTCCGACGCTGAGAAACGCCGCGGTCTGGCCGCCATTGCCGCGGTGCGCCGCTGCGAGGAAGCTCAGTCCGATTTCGTCCGCCGGCATGGCGTCGACCCCGAATTCTGCAATGCCGGCAAGTTGTGGTCGGCGCCCGTCGAGCGGGTCCGGCGGCTTGCCGCCTTGATCGAAAAAGACCCCTCGAATCTCGATCTGCTCCGCTTCAGCGTGCAGGTCTTCACCGGTTTCGACCTCGCCCTCTACGCACGAAAGGAAGAGGTGCCGGCTGAAATCTGGCAGGAGCACTGGCGGAAATCCGGCGGTATCATCGCCCACCCGCTGGAAGACGGTTTCGACGCCCGCCTGAAGGCCCGCGTCGAGGAGGCGGCGCACTTTACCTATTAGGTGGAGTTGCTGCGCTACACGCCGATGAACCTGCTCTTCGTGCCGCCCACGATATGCGGCGAGATCGGCACGAACATCAATGGCATCGTCGTCAATCACGACACCGCGGTCTATCAGGAACGACTCACGCTTCTAGGGTGGCTCGGGGTTTTCCGCTTCCTGGAGCGACGAATTGCCAGCGAAGGGACCGTCCGCATTCTTGAAATCGGCGGCGGCTACGGCGCGCTGGCCCGCCAGATCAAGCGGATCATGCCCAACGTCTCCTACACGATCTGCGACCTTCCTGCGTCGCTTTACGTCTCGTCGGCTTACCTGTCTGTGGCCTGCCCTGATTTGGCAACACATGTTGTCTCGGAATAGGAGCCAGGGACCGAAGCCATCGAAGCGTTCCACTTCCTGCCCAACTATGCACTCCCTGTCTTCGCCCGGGATTATCGCTTCGATCTGGTGATCAATATGCTGTCTCTGGCGGAGATGACGGCCGAGCAGGTGAGCCGCTACGGGGAGTTGGTGGCCCGGATGATCAGTGGTTCCGGCATGTTCTTAGAGCAGAACCGGGACAACACGCCCGTGGGCGGCGTGAACTGCAAGGAGCTTCTGCAACGCCACTTCCTGCGTCGGAATCATCTA
>VGEI01000645.1 GCA_016869415.1 Alphaproteobacteria bacterium | reverse complement strand
GGATCTGCGGCATGCCGCCTGTCAGCTTGGTGATGTCGCCGTGGCGATAGTAGTAGTCCGGCGCCACCGCCAGCGCGCCCGCCTTGGCGATGCGGCGGCAGACATCCTTGATGTATTCATGCAGGCCGAAAATCTCCATCGCCACCAGGACAACGGGCGGGTTTGCCATGTTCGCCGGCTTGGCGCGATAGGCCGGCATGTCGCCGTCGGACACCTTCACCGTCACCATACCGGCGGTCAGGCCGTTGGTATCCGTGGTGATGATGCTTTGTGCCTGGATCGGCCCGGCGGCCATGGTGTAGCCAGCCGTCGCGGTAGCCGCGGCGGTCATGAAGCCGCGACGGCCGAGCGGCAGCTGCTGACTCAGGCCCGTGACATCCGGCGTAATCATTGGACGATCGTCGGGCATGCTCTGGGACCTCCCCGTTATGGCTGTATTTCAGCCGGTTAAACGCCTCCGAAACATCAACAGCGTTTAGGACCGATTATTCCACCCAGCCCGCCCGGGTGCAAACCGGGAGGAGGCACCAGCCGCTCCTAACGGCTGGCAGCCGCGGCCTGGCGCGGCCCATGACGCGCAACGCGCGTGCCCTGCCGCTGCATCGAGGCCCATTCCTCATCGAACAACTCGGCGAGTTTCTCGGTCATCGTGCCGCCAAGCTGCTCGGCATCGACGATGGTGACCGCCCGCCGGTAGTAGCGCGTCACGTCGTGGCCGATGCCGATGGCCAACAGTTCCACCGGCGAGCGCGTCTCGATGTACTCGATGACCTCGCGCAGATGGCGCTCGAGATAGTTGCCGGGATTGACCGACAGTGTCGAATCGTCGACCGGCGCACCGTCGGAGATGACCATCAGAATCTTGCGCTGCTCGGGGCGCGCCACCAGCCGGTTGTGGGCCCAGAGCAGGGCCTCGCCGTCGATATTCTCCTTGAGGAGGCCCTCGCGCAGCATCAGGCCCAGCGACTTGCGCGATCGGCGCCACGGGGCTTCCGCCGCCTTGTAGATGATGTGCCGCAGATCGTTGAGCCGGCCGGGAGCGGGCGGCTTGCCCGCGGTCAGCCATTTCTCGCGGCTCTGCCCACCCTTCCAGGCGCGCGTGGTGAAGCCGAGGATCTCGACCTTGACACTACAGCGCTCCAGCGTGCGCGCCAGGATGTCGGCGCTCATCGCCGCCACGGTAATCGGCCGCCCGCGCATCGAGCCGGAATTGTCGATCAGCAGCGAGACGACCGTATCGCGAAACTTGGTGTCCTTCTCGCGCTTGTAGGAGAGCGGGAAGTCCGGGTTGACCACGACACGCGACAGCCGCGCCGCATCGAGCATGCCCTCCTCGAGGTCGAACTCCCAGGCGCGGTTCTGGCGCGCGAGGAGGCGGCGCTGCAGCCGGTTGGCCAGGCGCGAGATCACGCCTTGCAGGTGGTTGAGCTGCTGGTCGAGATGCAGCCGCAGACGAGTGAGCTCATCGGCGTCGCATAGCCCTTCAGCGTCGACGACCTCGTCGAACGCCGTGGTGAAGGCCTTGTAAAATGGCTCGTCGGGCTCGTTGGTGAAGGGCCCGTGCGGACGCCAGCGGCGGCCCGGGCGCTCGGGGCCGTCCTCGCCCATCCCCACCGCCTGCTCGCCATCCGCATCTTCGGCCGCCGCCTCACCGCCCTCAGCGGCCTCAGTCTCCCGCGA
>VGEI01000644.1 GCA_016869415.1 Alphaproteobacteria bacterium | reverse complement strand
TACAGCTACACGATCGGCCAGGGCGGATCGTCGGTCGTAGCCCTGATCCGCGACCACATGGCCCCCTGGCTCATCGGCCGTGACCCAGCGATGGTCGAGGAGCTGTGGAAGGGGCTGTTCTTCTTCACGCACGCCACCTCGGTCGGCGGCATCACCAGCTTCGCGCTCGCCGCCCTCGACACTGCCCTGTGGGATCTGCGCTGCCGCCGCGCCGGCCTGCCGCTGCACGTCATGGCCGGCGGGGCCCAGCGCCGCGTGCCGCTCTACACCACCGAAGGCGGCTGGCTGCATCTCGAGCCCCGGGCCCTGGTCGACCAGACGCTCGCTGCCAAAGCCCAGGGCTTCGCCGGGGCCAAGATCAAGGTCGGCCGGCCGCATGTTGCCGAGGACATGCGTCGCCTCAGCGCCGTGCGCGAGACGGTCGGCGCCGAATTCGAGATCATGGTCGACGCCAACCAGGCCTTCACCGTCGCCGAGGCTATCCGCCGGGCACGGCATTACGAGAGCGTCGACCTCGCCTGGTACGAGGAGCCGCTGCCGGCCGAGGACATCGACGGACATGTGCGGCTGGCGCAGTCGACGTCCCTGCCGATCGCCGTCGGCGAATCGCTCTATCACCCGTCGCATTTCCGCGAATACCTGCAGCGCGGCGCCTGCTCGATCATCCAGGCGGATGTGGGACGCATCGGCGGCATCACGCCCTGGCTCAAATGCGCTCATCTCGCTGAGACGTTCAACGTGGCTATCTGCCCGCACTACCTGATGGAGCTTCATATCGGCCTGTGCGCCGCCGTGCCGAACGCCGCCTGGGTCGAATACATCCCGCAGCTCGACGACATCACCACGACGACGATGGCCATCGCCGGCGGGCATGCCCTGCCCTCGGACAGGCCAGGACTGGGCATCGACTGGGACTGGAAAGCCATCGAACGCCGGCGCAGCGTCGGGCCGCTGGTCATCGGCCGGACATAAAAAGAGGGCGGCGGACACCCGCCGCCCCCTCCTTAGCCGATTCCGGCCGCTTACTTGCCGAGCGACTGGAAGGTGTCGTACTGCGCCTTGGTCCAGCCGGCGCCCGAAGCCGGGTCGGTGTTGACCTTGGCGGCCGCGGCCATGAACGCCGCTTTATCCGGCACGACAACCGTCTTGCCCTGAGACTTGAACCAGTCGGGCAGCGTCTTTTCGACCTTGTCGATCTGGTCCGAGGCGCGGGTGGCGGCCTCCTGGTACACCGCGGTGAAGGTCTGCTGCTCCTGCGGCGACAGGCGCTTCCACAGCGGACCGCCGACGATGACCAGCAGGCTGTCGGTGATGTGCGCCGTCAGATTGATGTGGGTCTGGACCTCGTAGAACTTCTTGGCCTGGATGGTCGGCAGCGGGTTCTCCTGGGCATCCACAGTCTTATTCTGCAGCGCGAGGTAAACCTCGGCGAAGGCGATCGGCGAGGCATTGGCGCCCACTGACTTGGCGAACATCAGGTAGAGCGGGGCCTGCGGCACGCGCAGCTTCATGCCCGCCATGTCTTCGGGCTTGGCGATCGCCTTGTTGGCGGTGACGTGACGTGCGCCGTAGTAGGTCAGCGAGACGATCTTGTGTCCCGTGGCCTTGTCATATCCCTCAGACAGTTCCTTGAAGAGGGGGCTGTCGCGATAGGCCTTCCAGTGATTGTAGTCACGGATC
>VGEI01000643.1 GCA_016869415.1 Alphaproteobacteria bacterium | reverse complement strand
CGAGCCGATGGCGAACAGCCCGTCGAGATGGCCGCGATCGCCAGCGATCTCGACGACCTCGGCGCTCTTGCCCTGCTTCTTGAGGATCTCGGCCGCCTGCTGGGCATAGCCGGGGACCAGCAGCAGGTCGCCCTTGGCCGGCAGGAACAGGGTCTTGGCCTTGATCTTGGCGAGTCCTTCCTCCAGTGACCCCATGTGGCCGGCGACAAACAGGTGGTTGGCCTTGACCAGGTAGAGGAAGGAATTGGCGTCGGAGGCCCGGGCGCGCGCCGCCCCGGAGGTGTCGAGCACCTGCTGGATCTGATACTTGTTTTCGAATGACGCGGCAGGGTCCTTGGCGGCGTCGGCCCATTTTCGGCCGAAGGCCTTGTCAGCCCACGCCCAGTGCTGGGCGTCGAGCGTCACCAGCTTGAGGGCGACGGCCAGGCCGGCGGTCGGCTCGGTCTTGCCGTAGTAGTCGCCCTTGTTCCAGTTCGGGTCCATCAGGATCGGGTCGGCCCAGAGATGCAGGCGGCCGATGACCCAGGCGCTGGCCTCGGCGCCGCCGATGACCGGCACCAGCCGCTCGACGAAATCGGGATAGGCGCTGGCCCACTCGATCGACTGCAGGGCGCCCATCGAGGCGCCGACCGCCGCATGCACCTTGCGCACGCCGAGCGAGTCGAGCAGCGCCTTCTGCACATTGACGAAGTCGCGCATGGTGACGATGGGGAAGCTCAACCCGTAGGGCTTGCCGGTCGCGGGGTCGATCGAGGCCGGGCCGGTAGTCGTGGTGTTGGGGTCCTTGGTGTTGAGATTGGCCAGCGAGTCGACGCTGATCACGAAATACTTGCCGGTGTCGATCGGCTTGCCCGGTCCGATGATGGCGTTCCAGTAGCCGGGAGCGGCGTCCTCCGCCTTGTACTTGCCGGCGGCGTGCGAGTTGCCGCTGAAGAAATGCGGTACGACGATCACGTTGTCGCGGTTGGCGTTGAGGGTGCCGTAGCTCTCCCAGCCGACCTTGACGTCGCGAATCGTCTTGCCGCCTGCCGTGGTGTAGCTCGGCATGGCAAAGACCTTCTTCTCGACGAGGCCGACATCCTGGGCCGCGGCAGGCAGCGCGATAAGCAGCGCGGCGACGGCGAGAGCGCCGTACCGGAACGATTGACGGAACATGAGAGAGCCTCCCGCAGGCGTTTAGGTTGTGCCAAGGTTACGGGTATTCCGCGACGAAATGAAGCCATGCCGCACGGCAATCGTGTCGACCCCTTCGGCGATCTGTTCGCGACAGCGGCGCGCGGCACGCTGACCGGTAATCGCGGCTGCCTGCACGATGCGCAGCGGCAGATCCGCCGGCGCTGGACGACGCGCGCCTGGATCGCCTGCCGGCTCGAATTCAGGGGACGGCATCGCGAGATCATGCCGCCGGGGCGCTGGACGGCGCTCTTCTTCCTCGACGAGGCGACGGCTTTCGCCGCCGGTCACCGGCCCTGCGGCGAATGCCGCAACGCCGACTACCGGCGTTTCAAGCAGGCGTGGTGCGAGGGACACGATGGCGATGCCGCCGCTCCCGTCCGCCTGATCGACGACCGGCTGCACGCCGAGCGCATCGGCCGCCCTCGCACGACCTGGCGTGCTGCGCTGGGCAGCCTGCCGGATGGCACGATGTGGCTGGATGAGGGAGAGGTGTGGATCGCGGCGGGCGAG
>VGEI01000642.1 GCA_016869415.1 Alphaproteobacteria bacterium | reverse complement strand
TGCGCGGATTGCGGAAATGATCGAGCAGCCGGCCGCTGTACATTGGAAACATTATGCTCACGGTGGTGGCCGGTATTCTCAGCCGCGATGGCGACGTGCTGATCTGCCGCCGGATTCGGGGCAGCCGGCACGAGCTGAAATGGGAGTTTCCCGGCGGCAAGGTCGAGCCCGGAGAAGATCCCCGTGCGGCGCTCGAGCGGGAACTGGCCGAGGAGTTGGATATCGGGGCGGTGATCGGCAGGGAGATCGCCCGCTATCCCTACCAATACCCCGGCCGCGAGCCCATCCTGCTGATCTTCTACGAAGTGACCGCGTACCGGGGCGAGGCCCGCAACCGGGTGTTCGAGCAGATTCGCTGGGAGAAGCGCGAGCGGCTGCCGGATTACGAGTTTGTGGAGGGCGACGCCGAGTTTGTGCGCGCGCTTGCGGCCGGGCGCGAGGCCTAACCGAAGTTCGTCAGTGCGCTCGGCCCAGAGGGCACCCCCCGTCGCGGCTCCGAAAGCGCACGTTCATTTTACGGGACTTACGGAGCCGGGCCCGGAGGGGCCCCGTGAGCAAGCGGTCAAGTGACGAACTTCGGCTAAGCTCGACGCCGGGAGTTACCATACCGGATGGTGGATTTCAGGAGCGTCGAGGCGAATCTGCGCGAGTCCTTCCGCGTGCTCGCTCGCGGATCGCCGTCCGGAGAGGTTCGGGAGTTTAGCGGGCTCAGCATCGCCTCGGCGGGTGTCTCTTTTCAGATGTTCAATGCGGCCTTTCTTTCATCGCCGGTGGCCTCGGAGCCAGAGCTCGAGCGTCGGGTCGCGGAGGCGAATGCTCATTTCGGAGCGCGGGGCCTCGAGTGGTCGTGGTGGATCTGCGATGACTGGCTCGCCCCCCCGATGCGCCGGCGGGCCAGCCGGCTGCTCAAGAAGTACGACCTGAACGAAGCGGTGGAGCTGCCGGGCATGTCGGCCGAGGAGCTGCTGCCGCCATTCCGCCGGCTGCCGGAGATGGAGGTGCGGCGCGTCGCCGACGAGGGGACGCGCGCGGCCTTCTGCCAGATCGGCGCTCTCTGCTTCAATGTCCCGCCGCCCTGGTTCCGGGAGGTGTTCGACAACCTGGCGGTGTGGCGCGATTTCGCCGGGTTCGTGGGGTACGTGGACGGAACGCCGGTCTCGACCGCCGCGACCGTGGTGGCGGCCGGAGTGGCGGGTGTCTACAACGTCGCCACCATCCCCGGCCAGCAGCGGCGCGGATACGGCGAATGCGTGATGCGACGCGCGCTCGAAGCGGCCCGAGCCGAGCACGGCGTGGCGCGGAGCATCCTGCAGTCCACTCCACAGGGCTTGCGCCTCTACCAACGCATGGGCTATCGAACGGTCACCAAGGTCAGCGTGTACTCGTCCTGATCAAAAAACCCGGCGCTTGAGCCGGTCGAGCGTGAACTTGGCGGTATCGGCCACTGCCATGACGGCCATGACGCCCGCCTGCACCGGATCGGTGACCACCAGGTCGGCCGCCTCGGGAACGCTGCCGGCCATGTTGAGGCTGATCACCATCAGGCCGCCGGCGCGCACTTCGCGCACGGCGGACTCGATATCGCCGCCCATGAGGGCGCCGGCCAGCACCAGGGCCCGGGCGCGGGGCAGCCGGGCGACCGCGCGGACGGCGGCGGCCAGCGGCTGCTCGCCCACCAGCGGGATGGTG
>VGEI01000641.1 GCA_016869415.1 Alphaproteobacteria bacterium | reverse complement strand
CCGGCAATTTGCCAAGCTCTATCAGGTGACGTGATGGCTACCAGATTCTCGATCCCGACCGGCGCCCGGCGCCAGTTCGCCGAACGCCTGTTCGACAGCATCCATCGTGCGCGCGTGCTCCGCCGCGCCGCCGGCGACGCGTCATCGCGCCGGCGCGTTCCGCTCGCCCGGCTCTTTGACTACGCGACCGGCGTCGAGCACGACGACGATGCCGACATCGGCGCGGCACTCGCCAGCGATCCCTTTCTTGCACAGGACTTCAAGCGCCTCCTTCAGCAGACAGCGACCAGGCAGATGGCGCGGGTAGTGGCGGCCTCGACGCAGCTCTTGCCGACGCGCGAGGGAGACGGCTTCCGCATCCGGCTGATGCCGTCGAAGGCCGATACGGCCCAGGTCTACGTCGTCATCGAGGTCCTGGACAAGGGCGCATCGCCCTCCGCGCTGTTCACCTGCGACTCCGGGGACCGCTGCCGGCGCCACCCGCTGCCGCCGGCGGAGGGCGGTGTGGTGCAGATGCTGCTGGCTGTCGATTCCGATCTCGTCCGGGCGCTGTCGGACGTGACCACGGAGGTGTTCATGCGGTGATGGGCATCCGCATTTTCATCGCCACGACCGAAGGGCCCGTCGCGGTCGAGAGCATCACCCGCGAGACGGCGCCGCGATCGGTCGTCTGCGTCAAGCGCTCGACCTCCGGTGCGCTGCCGATCAGCGGCGCCTATCACGCTTTCGTCGACCGCTCGACCGGCATCGTCGAGGAGTGCTTCGGTCCTTTTCCCGAAGGCTCGTTCCGGCTCGATGTGGCGGCACCGATCGACGACGGGTTCAGCTGGCAGCTTGGCGTTTTCCTCGCGCACGCGGCTCAGGCCGCGGGCGTGCTTGCGGGAAGCGATGAAGACGCGGGTCCGATGGTCCTGGCCACCGGCATGGTCGACAAGGATCTCAAGGTCGGCTTCGTTGGCCATGTCGTCGAGAAGCTGCACGCGGCGAAGCTTTACCTGGCGCGGTGGAAGGAGGAGGGGCGACGCGTGGTACTGCTGGTGCCGGAGGCGAACCGCGCCGATGCGACCGCGGGACTTCTCGGGTCGCAATGGGCCGCGGCCCCGGAGCTCGTCTCCGTTGCCGACGATGCCATGGCTTTGCTGGGCCTGACGCTGCGGGCGGCGCCGGACGTGGCATCGGCCGAGGCCGTGGTGCGGCCCGCGCCTCCGCCCCGGGTAAAGACCGCGAGAGTCACGCCAATGGCGCTTGCGATCGTCGCAGGCGTCGCCGTCGGAGTCGCAGGCGCGGCGGTGTGGCTGTGGAGGGACGCGCCGAAGGGCGTGACCTCGTCGGCGCCGCACGCTGCACCGGCGGCGCCGCAGCGACCGGCGCCTCCGCCCGCCCCGGCAGGCTCCCTCGATGATTCGACCCGCTTCCCACGGCGGGGCCCCTAGGCTCGTATCCGGTCGAGCGCTAGGATTGGGCGGGGAGTCCGTGTGCGACCGGCGGAGGGAGCGGATGCGGGCGATCGGTTGGGTTCTGCTGCTTCTGGCATTGATGGCGCCGGAGAGTGCGCCGGCGCAGACCGTGCCGGCGAACCCGGATGCCGTGGCTGTCATCATCGGCAATCGAACCTACCACCAGCCCGGCGTGCCGGCGGTCGAGTTCGCGCACAACGACGCGGCGGCGATGCGGCGTCATGCCATCGAGAAGCTG
>VGEI01000640.1 GCA_016869415.1 Alphaproteobacteria bacterium | reverse complement strand
AGCTGCTCGGATAGGACTGCCATCAATTCCTTCATCTCTTTCTCGCCGGTACCCGCATAGACGGCGAATACGCCGCCGTCGAGATACGGAGCCGAGAAGGCGCTGACTGCGTAGGCCAGGCCGCGCTGCTCGCGGATCTCCTGGAACAGGCGCGAGGACATCCCCCCACCCAGCAGCGTGGCAAGCACCATGCTGCCGTAGTAGTCCGGATCGGTGAACGAGACGCCGGGGAAGCCGAGCACGAGGTGAACCTGCTCGAGCTCCTGATCGGCGCGGTGCTCTCCGCCCACGTAACGCGAGGCCTCGTAGCTCATGTCGCCGGCCGGCGTCAGGTCGGCGAAGCCCTTACGCACCAGTTCGACGAACGCTTCGTGGTCGAGGTTTCCTGCAGCGACCAGGATCATGCCCGAGGCGCCGTAGTGGCGCAGACGGAAATCGACCAGCGCTTCGCGGGGCAACTGCTCGATGATCGAGGCGCGGCCCAGAACCGGACGGCCGAGCGCCTGCTGTGGGAACGCTGCCTCCTGGAAATGGTCGAAGATGATGTCGTCCGGCGTGTCTTCGGCCTGACCCAGCTCCTGCAGTATGACCGAGCGCTCGCGCTGCAGCTCGTCCGGATCGTAGGTCGAACGCAGCAAGATATCGGCCAGGAGATCGACCGCGAGCGGCAGATCCTCCTTCAGAGCCTTGATGAAATAAGCGGTCTGTTCACGGCTGGTATGGGCGTTCATGCTTCCGCCGACGGCCTCGATCTGCTCTGCGATGTCGCGGGCGCTGCGGCTGGTCGTGCCCTTGAACGCCATATGCTCCAGCATGTGCGCGACGCCGTTGAACTCCGCTGCCTCCTGGCGGGTGCCGACACCGATCCATACTCCGACCGATACGGTCTCGACCGAATCCATTCGGTCGGTCGCCACGCGCAGGCCGTTGGGCAGAGTGGTGACGCGAACGGTCATGCCGCAGCGTGGGCCTTGCCGGCGATGAAGCCCTGTACGGCCGCCAAGTCATTAGGCAGGACCGTGACCCGCTCCGGCTTGGTCATCAGCCCGGCCAGGCGGGGTGGCAAGGCAGGCCGGACGCCGCAGGCCTTCTCGACCGCGTCCGGGAACTTGGCCGGATGCGCAGTGGCAGCGGTGATCATCGGCACGGCCCCATCGCCGCGCTGCGCCGCGGCCGCCACAAGCCCGACGGCGGTATGCGGATCGACAAGCTCGCCTGTCGCCTTGAGTGTGGCGCGGATCATGGCCATTGTCTCCGCGTCATCGGCCCGAGCACCGGTAAACAGGCGCCCCAGCCGGGCGCGGCGCACCGGAGACAGCGTCAGCTCGCGGCGCTGCCGGAACTCGGCCATCATCGAGGCGACGGCCCTGCCGTTACGCCCCACCAGCTCGAAGAGCAGCCGCTCGAAATTGCTTGAGACCTGGATGTCCATGCTCGGCGAAAGCGTCGGCTCCACTCCTTCTATCTTCATCGTCCCGCTGTCGAGTAGCCGGAACAGGATGTCGTTGCGGTTCGAGCCGACAACGAAGCGGCTGATCGGCAGACCCATGCGCTGGGCCGCGTAGCCGGCGAAGATGTTGCCGAAATTCCCGGTCGGCACGCTGAACGCCACCGGCCGGTCGGGAGCGCCGAGGCGCAGGGCAGCCACCGCGTAGTAGACGATCTGCGCCGCGATGCGCGCCCAGTTGATCGAGTTCACCGCC
>VGEI01000639.1 GCA_016869415.1 Alphaproteobacteria bacterium | reverse complement strand
CGCCATGATGGCGTCACCCATGTACTTATCGATGGTGCCGCCCCGCTCGAGGATGATGTCCGTCATCGGCGTGAGAAACCGGTTGATGAAACTCGTCAACTCCTCCGCGTCGAGCGATTCAGAGATCGTGGTGAAGCCCCGGATGTCGCAGAACAGCAGCGTCATCGGCCGCATCTCGCCGCCCAGCCGCAAGCTGGACGGATCGCGCGCCAGACGCTCGACCACCGCGGGCGACAGGTACCGGCTGAAGGCGCCGCGCACCTGGCGCCGCTCGCCCTCGGTGCGCAGATACTGAACCAGCGACTGGATCAGGTAGAGGAGCAGAACCGCGAGTGCGGGATAGACCGGATCGAGCAGCCAGCCGAGCTGAGAAAAGGCGAACCAGGATACGGCGAAACTCGCCGTAATGCCGCAAGCCGCCAGGATCGCGCACCACGCCGCCCCCCAGCGGGGCAGGAGAAGTGCCAACGCCACCCCGAAGAGGAGAAGCCAGATGAGCTCGGCGCCAAGCGTCAGATCGGGCCGCTGCAGGAATTCGCCGGTGATGATCTGCTCGATCGCCTGGGCATGTACCTCGACGCCGGCCGCGACGGGATTGAGGGGGGTTGCCCGCAGATCCTTGAGGCCCGAAGCGCTGGTGCCGACCAGCAGGATTTTGCCCTCGACCCGCGCGCGATCAAAGTTGCGCTCGAACACCTGCCAAGCCGGAACGAATCGCTCGCGGACGAGCCCCGTGTCGTAGAGCCGTAGCTGGCCCGCCCTGTCGGTGGGAACCACCATCTGCCCGATGCGCACTTGCGCGACCCCCGTCTGCTCGCCGAAGGACGTTTCGCCGCTACCGCCCGCCGTCTTGATCACATAGGTCCGGGCTGCTTGCCCCTGCGCGACCCGCAGGGCTTCCGCCGCCAGCGTGGGGTAGACCTCTCCGCTCAGTGTCTCATCGCCGCCTTTCAGACGAACGAGTAGCGGCACGTGGCGGATGACGCCGTCGCGGTCGGGGCTGCTGTTGAAACTGCCGAGGCCGGCCGCTGCGGCCTCAAGCTCCGGCAGGTTGGTCACGGCACCGCTGAATACCGGCAGGAAAGGCCGCGGATCTTCACCGCCGACCGCGATACTCCATTTCCGTGCAGGTCGCCGCGGCAGCGGCCCGTCGTGAAACTGCATACCCAGCACGGTCGGCACCTCACCCATCACCCGGACGAATTCGCGATCGTGGTCCGGCAGGCGCGCGATCAGCGCATCGAGATCGATATCGCCCGCCGACCTTCGCCACAGCGGCATGACCCGGGAGGGCGAGGTGCGGTCCGGCTCAGCGAAAACCACGTCGAAAACCACCACCGCCGCGCCGGCATCACCCAGCCGATCGACGAGTTCGGCCAGCAGATTGCGCGGCCACGGCCACTGTCCCAACCGCTCCAGGCTCTCATCATCGATATCGATGACGCGGACGTCGGCGTCGGTCCAGGCGCGCGGTTTCAGGTGCTGGTATTCATCGAAGACCACGGCGCGAAGCCGCTCGACGGCAGGCGGGTCGGCAACGCGCAACCCGATGGCCAGCGCCAGTATCACCAACGGCAGAAGGAAAGATAACCGTCGTAACATCAGTGGGTGCCGTCGCGAACGTGGTTGGAATTAGGCGTGGCGCGCTCTCCGGCAACATCAGGATATCGAGTCAGGCGGCAAGGTCAATTGGCTGGTCGATGAG
>VGEI01000638.1 GCA_016869415.1 Alphaproteobacteria bacterium | reverse complement strand
TTCCGGCAACGGTCCGGGGCGCATCAGATGAAAATAGAAGCTGCTGCGATCCGAGGTCTGGAGGTCGTAGACGCGGGAGAAACCGGCCCCGCGCAGCCGCCGTCGCAGCGCCAGGGCGCCGCCCCACTGCCAGAGACGCGGCCTCGCATCCGTCCACACCTCGTCGACATAGGGGCTGCGCGAGAGGAGCTCGGCATACGGCGCCGTGGTGAGCGCCGTGACATGCGCGTCCGGATGATTGCCGCGTATCGCGGCCAAGGGGCCCAGGGCGAGAACCACGTCGCCCAGCGCGCCGAGCTTGATGACCAGAATGCGGCGGCGCCCGCTCAACGGCCGGTCTGGGCAGGAGAAGAGGCGAAGCGGACAGGGGACGCAGCCTCGGCCAGCACCTCGCGATAGACATCGAGCGTGGCGCTGCACATGCCGGAGCGCGTGAAGCGGCTGCGGATATGGGCGATGGCCTCCCGCGCCCGGCTCTCGCGGGCGACCGCGTCGAGACGGAGCGCCACCTCGAGCGCCGATGCCAGGGAAGCGGCATCGGAGGGCGCAAAGAGCCAGCCGGTTTGACCCGGCAACACGATCTCCGGGGCTGCGCCGTGTTCAGGGGCGACCACCGGCCGGCCCATGGCCTGGGCCTCGGCGACCACGCGCCCGAAAGCTTCGGGATCGGTCGACGCCGAGACGACGACGTCGGCCAGCATGTAGGCAGCGGGCATGTCGCGGCAATGATCGACGATACGCACCACGCTTTCGAGCCCGCGCATCCGGATACGCTCCTCGATCTCCTTGCGATAGCCGGTGCGCCCCTGGTCCGAACCGACCAGCACGCAGCAGATGTCGAAGCGGGCCAGCTTGGCCAGCGCATCGATGAGCGTCAGCTGTCCCTTCCAGCGCGTCAGCCGGCCCGGCAGCATGACGACCGGTGCGCCGTCGGGCAGACGCCACTCGCGCGCCAGCTGGATAACCCGCGCCTGGGTGACGCGTGCCGGATCGAAGACCGCGAAGTCGATGCCCCGCGGGATCACGCGCACACGTTCCGGCACCACGTGATAGCGGTCGACGATGTGCCGGCCCACGAATTCCGAGATGGCAATGACCCGGCGGCCCCGGGTCATCACGGAGTTGTACCAGCGCTTGAACGGATTGCCGGCGTTGTAGACGGCGTGGAAGGTGGTGACGAACGGCTTGCCGGCGCGCCGAGCGGCGTAGAGGGCGCTCCAGGCAGGCGCGCGGGAGCGCGCGTGCACGACATCGGCCTTGTGCTTGGCGATCACCTCGACCAGACGCTCGATATTGCGCCGCATGATGAACGGATTCTTCGAGTCGACGGGCAGCGTGACGTGCACGCCGCCATTGCGCTCGATCTCATGGACCATGGCGCCGCCGGCGGAAACGACGACCGAGCGCCAGCCGGCCTGCACCAGTGCATTCGACACATCTGCGGCGCCCCGTTCGACGCCGCCAGTGACGAGGCTCGGCAGCACCTGAAGGACTGTCGGCACGCGCCCGTCTCCGGACGGACCGGTTATCGGTGCATGCTGCCGCGTGCTAAGATTCGATTCGCCGCTCATCGACAGTCCGACGGCCCCACCACACCCGAGATCCGGATCAACCCCACATGACCAACAGCCCGTCGGCTGCTCCGCAATTTCTCGACGCCGGACCTGGCGTCTCTATCGCCTATCATAGATTCGCCGGCAAGTCCC
>VGEI01000637.1 GCA_016869415.1 Alphaproteobacteria bacterium | reverse complement strand
CAGTTTTATGACGGTTTCTCAGCCGAGGATTCTGGTTGCGGGCTGCGGTGCCATGGGCGGGATCGTCGCCGCCGCCCTCTCGTCCCACGCTACTGTCACCGCCTACGACATCAACACCGAACATGCTCGGGCGATTCGGGGGGGCGGGCTGCGGGTATCCGGCCTCAGCCAGCGCGTGGCACACCTGAGCGCCGTGGACGATGCCGCTGTCCTTGTTGGCCAGAGCTTCGAAGCCATTGTCTTCCTCGTCAAATCGAAAGACACGGCCCTCGCAGCCGAAAGCCTGCGCGGTGCGCTCCACGGCCGGCCGCTCCTGGTCACGCTGCAGAACGGCATGGGCAATGACGAGGTACTCCTGCAAATTCCAGACCTGCCAGTCGCGCGGGGCGCCATGATGGAAGCTGGCCGCTATGTCGCCCCCGGTCATGTCGAGCACCTGATGCGCAGCCAGACCTGGCTCGGCCCGCGGCGCGGCAGCATCGAAGACGTGCGCTGGTTCGCCGAACTGCTGACCTGCTGCGGAATGACGACTGAGCTGCTGGCCGACCCGATGGGCGCCGTCTGGTCCAAGTTCATCTTCAACAGCGTGATGAATCCGGTCGGTGCCCTGCTGCTCGGTGTCAACGCGGCGCGTTACGAGGTCGCCGAGGTCCGCGCGCTGATCGACGAGATGGCCGAAGAATGCCTGGCCGTCGCGAAGGCGCTGGGCGCGCCGCTCGCTTTCGATCCCATGGAGCCGGTGCGCAAAATCCGAGACGGCCGCCTGCCGATGTCACGCCACGGCGGCTCGATGGCCCTCGATATCGCGCGGGGCGTGCCCACGGAGATCGACGAGCTGACCGGCCACATCCTGCGGCAGGCCGACCGGCTAGGCATTTCGGCCCCAACCTGCAAGACTGTCTACCGGCTAGTCAAAGGCCTAGAACGGGCCACCGCGATCAAGGGAGGAAATTCATGAAGCTGATTGGCGCGACGCTCGTCGCTGCTGTCGCCTTGTTGGCATCCAGCACCGCGCAGGCCCAGGACAACTACCCCAACAAGCCGATTCGGTTGGTCGTGGGTTTCGCCGCCGGCGGCGGCAACGACATCCTCGCCCGTCTGTTCAACACCAAGCTCGGCGAGGCTCTGGGCCAGCCGGTGATCGTGGAGAACCGGCCGGGAGCCGGCGCTGTGGTCGCGACCGAGTACGTCGCCAAGTCGCCGCCGGACGGCTACACGCTGCTGGTCGGCGCCAGCGGTGCCATGGCCATCAACCCGGCGGTCTACACGAAGCTGTCCTACGACACGCTGCGTGACTTTGCGCCGATCACCATGATCGCCTCGTTCCCGCTCTTTATGGTCGCCACCCCTACCTTGCCGGTAAATTCCGTGCAGGATCTGGTGGCTTACGCCAAAGCCAATCCCGGCAAGGCCAACTATGCCGGCTCCTCGCCTGCCTTCCAGCTCGCCACCGAGCTGTTCAAGCTACGCACCGGCGCGCCGCTCGAATACATCGGTTACAAGAGCAGCGGCGAATCGGTGACAGCGGTGATCAAGGGCGAAGTGCTGATGAGCATCGTCGACGCGCCGGCCGTTTCCGGCCACATCCGGGGCGGCCAGGTCCGCGCCCTCGCCGTGACCTCGCCGAACCGTTCGCCCGACTTCCCCAATCTGCCGACCCTCAGGGAGTCCGGTGTCACCGATGCCAATGTCGGCCTGTGGAGCGGCA
>VGEI01000636.1 GCA_016869415.1 Alphaproteobacteria bacterium | reverse complement strand
ACAATCGAATCCGGGGGCGCGAAAATCTGAATCGATCTTACGACAATGCTGCCGTTCTTGAATCAATGTTGCTCATCAGTACCTCCCGAAAACCTTTTTCAGCAAACTGCTAGAGCAAGTTCGTTCTGATCGAATCACCCCCACCCCCAACCCTCCCCCATCAAGGGGGAGAGTAGGGTGGGGGGTGTACCACCGCGCCAATCTGATCGTAACGCTCTCTAGGCCCCGGTTCTTGCGTCGGCTTTCTCCAGCAGGGCGATCAGCCCGGCCAGGAGAGCGCCGGGCGACGGCGGACAGCCGCGGATATGCAGGTCGACCGGCACCACCTGCGACACTCCGCCCAACACGGCATAGCTGCCGGCGAAGCACCCGCCGTCGAAGCCGCAATCGCCGACCGCCACCACCCACTTGGGGTTTGGCGTGGCGTTGTAGGTACGCTCCAGCGCCTCCCGCATGTTGCGCGTCACCGGTCCGGTGACCAGCAGCACGTCGGCGTGGCGCGGTGAGGCGACGAAACGGATGCCGATGCGCTCGAGGTCGTAGAACGCGTTGTTGAGCGCGTGGATCTCCAGCTCGCAGCCGTTGCAGGAACCGGCGTCGATCTCACGGATCGCCAGGCTTCGGCCAAGCCGGCGGCGTGCCACGCGGTCCAGCGTGCTGGCGAGCTCATTGAGCGTCTCGTCGCCAGGCCCCGGCAGGGCCTCGGTCAGCGGCGACTTGATCAGGCTCTCGAAGAGTACCTTGCGCATGTCGGGGACCTCAGAGGTCGTGGCCGGAATACGAACAGTTGAACGATTTGTTGCACAGCGGGAAATCCGCCACGATGTTGCCGTCGACGACCGCCTCCAGAAGCGGCCACTGGAACCACGACGGGTCGCGCAGATGGCAGCGCACGATCGTGCCGTCGGCCGCAAGCCGAAGCCAGATCAGGATGTCGCCGCGGAATCCCTCGACCAGAGCCATCCCCTCCCCGGCCCGCGCCGGGACCTCGGTTCGCACGGGACCCGGGGCCAGGCCGCCGAGAATCTGGTCGATGAGGCGAAGACTCTGCTCGACCTCGCGGATGCGGATCCAGACGCGGGCGTTGACATCGCCGGCCTCGAGCACCGGGACATCGAAAGCCAGCGCGTCGTAGGGCGCATAGGCCGCGTGGCGCCGCGCATCGAAGGCCCGGCCCGAGGCGCGGCCGACATAGCCGCCGGCGGCGAAGCGCCGCGCCAGGGCGGGTACGAGGGTACCGGTGCTGACCGTCCGATCCTGCAGCGATGCCGTGTTGTCGTAGAGATCGACCAGGGCCGGAAAGCGGGCGCGAATTTCCGCGAGCAGCGCCGCGAGGGTCTGCGACGAACCGGGTGCCAGATCGGTGGCGACGCCGCCGGGCACGATGCAATCGCGCATCAGGCGGTGCCCGAAACAGGCCTGCGACACGCGCAGCACGCGCTCGCGCAACACGCCGGTATGGGCGTGCATCAGGGAGAACGACGCATCGTTGCAGATGGCGCCGATATCGCCGAAGTGGTTCGCCAGCCGTTCGAGCTCGGCCATCAGGGCGCGCAGCCACACGGCGCTTGCTGGCACCTCGACCCCGAGCGCCGCTTCTGCCGCCCGCGCAAAGGCGTAGGCGTAGGCCACCGTGCTGTCGCCGGACACCCGGCCGGCGAGCTGGGCAGCCGCCGTCAGCTCCGCGCCGGCCATCAGCCCCTCGATCCCCTTA
>VGEI01000635.1 GCA_016869415.1 Alphaproteobacteria bacterium | reverse complement strand
ATGTAACGCTATGAATATACTGGGAATGCTTGGTCGGCACACGAATCAGTACACCTCAGTGTCGCCGGCACGGTAATGCTGACATGGAGAACCTCAGGCGCGACGTTCACAATGTTCACTGACGGAGTGACAAACGCTTTACCAATAGCGGTTCGTGGAGCAATATAATCGGCACTGTGCGCCGTCAAACCGGGACCAGGGAGCGGGAGAATGGTCAAATCCTGCGGTGCAACGCAGCCAGGGGCGGATAGATTTTCCTATCCGTATGAGCGACAACGAGCTTCAATGGTGGGCGCTCTCTGTAGCGTTGACCAGAACGTTGATGCGCCCTGCGGCCCGAGCGGCACCGCGGTGAGGACCATGCTCAAGGGCGATGAGACATGGGCTGTCTCATCCAGCCAGGTTCCTCAAAGAGACCTTACGCAGCGCAGGGCAGGTCCCGAGGGCTTTTATCGCGTCTGTGCTCCCGGCGGGCAAGCCGTTCGACGTCAAGTCGCAGAGGCTCGAGCCGGCGCTCCGCGTCGAGCTGGTGGCGCGCGCGACCCTCAACATTGGGCTGGGGCGGTTCAACGAGATCATCGGCCTCGAGCCGGCGTAGCGAGCGCGGCCGGCGCGAAGGCGTCCCGAGGGAGGACTACGCATGATGGATTCGGGTCGGCTTAGCCGTCGACGGTTCCTTCACGTCTGCTGCGGCCTGATCGGGTTCGGTTCCGCCGGGTACGCGGCGCCTCTCGCGCAGGATGCAAGCTCGCCCGGCTACACCGGCCCTCTCCTGGCACTTAAACACCTACCTCCAGCACTGGTTGATGATGCAAGCTCGCCCAGCTACACCGGCCCTCTCCTGGACAGCCACTCGCACGTGCACGGGGGCCGCGGCCCGATCGGCGCCATCGGCGAAGCCGAGCTCTTACAGGCCATGGAGAGGGCGGGCATCGAGCGCGTCGTCGCCTTCACCGCCGATCCTAACAAGGCCAAGGCCTTCGGCGGTCGCGTGATCCCAGTTGCCTACTCCCTGTCTGGGCCCCCGCCCAACCTGCGCGCCATGCTGAAGGACCGCCTCTTCCGGGGGCAAAAGACCAGCGCCCGACACTTTCCGTTTCCCATGATGCCCCAAGGCATCCAGGTTCTCGCGACAGACCGGCACATTCGAGAGGCAGCGGCGCTGGCCGCCGAGACACGGACACCGCTGACCATCCACTGCGATGGTCCGCAGACCGACGACCTGGCGGCCCTGTGCCGCGAGTACCGGGAGGCGCCGATCATCTGGGCTCACGCTGGCGGGATACCACCCCATTTCGGCGGCGGAGCGTCGTCGATCCAAGTGAAGCAGATGTTAGACGAACATCCGAACCTGTTCGCCGACTTCTCGGCCCGGATGGGGGGCCAGTGGGGCATAGCCCCGCTCCACTTCGTCGAGTGGCAGAGTGTCGTCCTCGCCCATCAGACCCGGTTCCTGTTTGGCATCGACGTCTTCATGCCGATGCACCTGGCCGCGGTGCCGGCCGCGGCGATCCGGTGGCGTCGGTGGCTCGGGCAGCTCCCCCCGGCGGTGGCCGAGCAGGTCGCCTACAAGAACGCCGAGCGGCTCTTCCTGGGCTGACGGCCGATCAGCAGCAGCGCCTGCACCTCCCGCCTCACACCCGATACGCGACGAAGCGCGTCCTGGAGCAGCTCGACGGGGTGGAGAAGCAAGTTTACCAATAGCGGCTCGTGGGGC
>VGEI01000634.1 GCA_016869415.1 Alphaproteobacteria bacterium | reverse complement strand
CGGGCAGCGCCGTCCTTGGCACGGCGGCTGGCGAGATGACGGTCCCGGTAGCGCTGCGGGTCCCGCACCTCGGGAATGCGGCGGTTCGTCCAGAGCTGACTTAAAGTCTCCAGGAACGTTCTCTTGAGCGCCGGCTGGCGGCCGAGTGCATCCCCGGGCAGGCCCGGCGCCAGTACGACCCGCAGCTGACCCGACAGGATAAGGAAAGCCGAGCTGCCGTAATCGCCTTCGCGCACGACGATATCGCCGGGCTCGAAGGCGACAATGCGCGCGTCATTGAGAAGAATCCCACGCAGCGAAACGTGCTGTGGAAAATTGTCGGCGCTGATGGCGGCAATCTCCGGGCGCGCCAGCAGCCCGTCGACAGCCGCATCCGTCATGTCGGCGCCAAACCGCACGTCCCAGCGCTGCGGCCGGCTGACGGTCATCGACCGGATGCTCATCGCAGCACCGAGGGCCGGTTTCGGTCGGCGCGCCGGCCTACTTGTACGATGCCTTGGCCGGCAGCCGCGAGCCTAGCGCCCCGGCGAGGTCTTTGCCCGCCACGGCATCGACGAACTTGCGGGCATTAGCCTCCGTCGGTTGCGCGAGGAGCGCCGCAGCCTCTGGCACCTGTCCTTTGACGGCATCGAGCGCGGCACGGGCATCGGTGTCGATCTTTTTCAGCGTCTCCCCGTATTTAGGGTTTGCGCTCTTGCCGGAAGCCGCCGTGACCTGAACCAGCGCCGCAGCGTGGCCCGTAACGAACAGGCGCGCGATCTCGGCAGGGCTCATCTCGGCGTTGTCATTGACGTTCGGCGGATAGAATCTGTGGCGCACGGAGCCCTGCGAATAGCGTACGAGCTCAAACGCGCTACCCGGCGGATGGCCCGCGTCGATCATCTTGGCGATCGTCTCCGGCGCGATCCCCGGCCGGCTCAGGCCGTGGCAGGACAGGCAGTTGTTCGCCACATCGAAATGCTGTGAGGGCCAGATCATGCCGCCAGCCGATGCCTTGCGCAGGCGTTCGGCCTTATGCGCTGCGGTCTCCGTCTCGCGCTTGGCCGTGGGGCCGCCGTAGTCGTTGTGCAGCGCGATCCAGTCCGAGGCCGCACCGTGGCAGCTTTCGCAAGACGGGCCGACGGTGGCGTTGGGCCGGGCCGCTGCGTCCGCCTTGGTCATCGTAAAGTGGCAGGCAGTGCAGACGTCGTTGCGGCGCATGTTGGCGTCGCCCCCGGCGGCCGCAATGATGTCCTTGACCTCCGGCTTGCGATGGACGTCCCGGAACGAGGTCGCGTGCTTCGTCTTCTCCCAGACCACCTGCTCCGAGCGATGGCACTCCGTGCATTTCTGCGGGCCGACAAAGAAAGGCTGGGCCAGCGAGGATGACGACCAGACCAGCAGCGCGGCCACGATGCCGGCAATGAATAGACGCGAAACGCCCTGTAGTGAAGCCATACACGCCCCCCAATCGACTCGCAGCGTCTCCGCAATTCGTGGCGAGATCGCCCGCCATCCACTGCGATTATTCTGGGTCAACCATCCGTAAAGGTTAATATTTTCCAAGAAATTACCCATAAAGCTACACTACCGGTCTAGCCAGCGTCCATCCCTAGTCGCGAACCAGCCCTGGCTGCGGGCGACCAGGGCGAAAGCCCGCTGGCCGTGCTCCACGACAAGGTCTCACTACCTCCGATTGAGCGGCCTGCCGCCCGTGCCGCCTGCAATGCCGCATCTTG
>VGEI01000633.1 GCA_016869415.1 Alphaproteobacteria bacterium | reverse complement strand
CTCTCGAAGCTCCAGACGGAGAGACGCGCATTCTCGATCTCGCAGCGGGCTTGACGGCTGGCTGGCCGCGCCTTTGTACAGGCGCAGCACGGGTATCCTAAATCGATGCAAGATGTAGCGAAGTTTCCTTAATGATTGGTAAGCATTGGCGAATCTGTAAGTAACTGTCTATTGCTGAAATCTTTGCTGTTCCCGAGGGTTATGGGCGGGCGCCGCGGTATCGGACGGCCGACGAGTCGGGGGCCAAGCGTCAATGAATTTTTTAGCATTCGAGTGCCGTGAGAGGGATGGGCAAGGCCTGCTCGCGTAGCTATGTTCAAAGTCCATGACGCGGTTCATCTTTATCACCGGCGGCGTGGTCTCCTCTCTCGGCAAAGGTCTGGCATCGGCGGCCCTCGGGGCGCTTCTCCAGGCGCGCGGGTTCAAGGTCCGCTTACGCAAGCTGGACCCCTACCTCAACGTCGATCCGGGGACCATGAGTCCCTACCAGCACGGCGAGGTCTACGTCACCGACGACGGCGCGGAGACCGACCTCGATCTTGGCCATTACGAGCGCTTCACCGGTGTCACCTCGCGCCAGTCCGACAACATCACGACCGGCCGCATCTACTCGACGGTGATCGCCAAGGAGCGGCGCGGCGACTATCTCGGCGGCACGGTGCAGGTCATTCCGCACGTCACCGACGCGATCAAGGAATTCATCAAGGCCGATTGCGAGTCCGAGGATTTCGTCCTCTGCGAGATCGGCGGCACGGTCGGCGACATCGAGAGCCTGCCCTTCCTTGAAGCCATCCGGCAGCTCGGCAACGAGCTCGGCAAGGAACGCAGCCTCTTTGTCCACCTGACGCTGGTGCCGTGGATTGCCTCGGCGGGCGAGCTCAAGACCAAGCCGACCCAGCATTCGGTCAAGGAGCTGCAGAGCGTCGGCATCCAGCCCGACATCCTGCTGTGCCGCTCGGAACGCGAGATCCCGCCGGGCTCACGCAAGAAGATCGGCCTCTTCTGCAACATCCGCGAGGAGGCGGTGATCCAGGCGCTCGATGCACGGACGATCTACGAGGTGCCGCTGCGCTATCACGACGAGGGTTTCGACCGCGAGGTGCTCAGGCATTTCGGGCTCGACCCGCGGCGCGAGCCCGATCTCTCCCGCTGGCAGGGCATCGTCAAACGCATCCTCGAGCCGGAGGGCGAGGTCGAGATCGCGGTGGTCGGCAAGTACACCAACCTGCTCGACGCCTACAAGTCGCTGGCCGAGGCGCTGACGCACGGCGGCATCGGCAACAACGTCAAGGTCAGGCTCAACTGGCTGGAGGCCGAGCAGTTCGAGAACGGCGCTGCCGATCTCGAGCCGCTGGCCAGCGCGCACGGCATCCTCGTACCCGGCGGCTTCGGCGAGCGCGGGGCCGAGGGCAAGATCGCCGCCGTGCGCTACGCCCGCGAGAAAAAGGTGCCCTATTTCGGCATCTGCTTCGGCATGCAGATGGCGGTGATCGAGGCGGCGCGCACGCTCGCCGGCATCGACAAGGCGAGTACCACGGAGTTCGGGCCCACTTCGGAGCCGATCGTCGGCCTGCTCACCGAATGGGTGCGCGGCAATCAGCTGGAGCGGCGCGGGGCCGGCGACAATCTCGGCGGCACCATGCGGCTCGGTGGTTACGACGCCACGCTGACCCCGGGCAGCCGCGTGTCGGAGATTTACAGCGCCACCAGCATCCGCGA
>VGEI01000632.1 GCA_016869415.1 Alphaproteobacteria bacterium | reverse complement strand
CCTCGACCAGGTGGTGCTGCGCGTCGTGCCCGACGGGGCGGCGCGGGCCATCGCGGTGGAGACCGGCGAGGTCGATTTCTCGCCGATGAGCGGCCTGCCGGAGGCGGAGATCCAGCGCCTGTCGAAACTGCCCAACATGACGGTGTCGAAAGAGGGCGCGGAAGGCCTCGGCCCCAACATGTGGCTCGAGGTCAACCTGCGCGAGAAGCCGCTGCAGGACGTCAAGGTGCGGCAGGCGATCAGCATGGCACTCGACCGCAGCCGCATCGTCGACGTCGTCTGGTACGGCCAGGGCACGCCGGCGCGCGGCCCCATCGTCAGCGCCAACCCGGTGCTCTTCAACAAGGCGCTGAAGCACTACGAGTACGATCTGCGCAAGGCCAACCAGCTGCTCGACGAGGCCGGCTATCCGCGCGGGGCGGGCGGCGTGCGCTTCAAGATGACCCAGAACTTCCTGCCCTACGGCGAGAACTGGGTGCGGCTGGCCGAGTACGTGCGCCTGGAGCTGGGCAAGGTCGGCATCCAGGTGGAGACCCAGAGCCTCGACCTCGGCGGCTGGCTCAAGGCGGTCTACATCGACTGGACCTTCAACCTGACCAGCACCTTCAGCCACAATTACTCGGACCCGTCGATCGGCGTCGAGCGCACCTTCACCTCGTCCAACATCAAGCAGGGTGCGACCTTCACCAACTCGATGAACTACCGCAACCCGCGAGTCGACGAGCTCTTCACCAAAGCCTCGCGCGAAACCGACCCGGCCGAGCGCAAAAAGCAGTTCGACGAGGTGCAGCAGATCCTGCACGACGAAGTTCCGGTCATCTTCCTCATGGAGATGTCCTATACGCATGTCTGGAACAGGCGGGTGAACGGGCTGATTACCAACGGCATCTCGATGTATTCGAACTGGGACGCCGTGTGGAAGAACTGACACACTCATAGCGCGGCGCCGGTGGCGGCGCCGCGTCTCGAGGCGGAGGAGTGGGAGTGCCCGCGACGCTTGTCTTCATCCTCCGGCGGACGCTGCAGATCGTCCCCGTCGTCCTGGCTATCGCGGCGCTCAACTTCGTCCTGCTGCACCTGGCACCCGGCGACGCCGCCGACATCATCGCCGCACGCTCGGGTGGGTCGGATACGGAGTTCGTGGAAGAGCTGCGGCGCTCCTTCGGCCTCGACCGGCCGCTCTGGCAGCAAT
Organism: Alphaproteobacteria bacterium; assembly: GCA_016869415.1. Lineage (GTDB taxonomy): Bacteria > Pseudomonadota > Alphaproteobacteria > CACIAM-22H2 > CACIAM-22H2 > VGEI01. Next base: position 550 of record VGEI01000632.1, on the reverse strand, counting down.
TCCTCATCTACCTCGGCAAGCTGCTCACCCTCGATCTCGGCTACTCGCACGTCCAGGCCACCCCGGTCGCCGCCCTGATCCTCGACCGCGTGCCCGCCACGCTGCTGCTGATGCTCGCCGCCATCGGCATCGCCGTGGCCGTCGGCGTGGCGCTGGGCATCGTCTCGGCCATGCGCCACCGCTCCTGGACCGACGCCATCGTCTCGGTCCTCGCCCTGGTGGTCTACGCCACACCGCAATTCTGGCTCGGCCTGATGCTGATCGTGCTCTTCTCCATCACCATCGGCATCCTGCCGTCGGGCGGCATGATGACCATCGCCCGCGAGATGACCGCCCCCGAGCGCCTGCTCGACGTCGCCCGCCACCTCGTGCTGCCGGCCCTCACGCTCGGCCTGTTCTACGTCGCGGTCTACGCCCGGCTGATGCGCGCCTCGATGCTCGAGGTCTTCACCCTCGACTTCATCACGACGGCGCGGGCCAAGGGCCTGTCGGAGCTGCGCGTCGGCCTGGCCCACGCGGCGCGCAACGCGCTCCTGCCAGTGGTCACGCT
>VGEI01000631.1 GCA_016869415.1 Alphaproteobacteria bacterium | reverse complement strand
TGCGTCGATCGCTGCGTCCTCGTCTAGAGGCGTCGCCGTTGTGTAACGGAGCGCTGCGGGCGCGCCAGATCGCCCGCCTCTATCGTGCCGTCTGGCGCCACTGGTGCGCCAAGGGATCGGCCGCGGGAGAACATCGAGTAGGAGTAACGGCGGCGTGACGGCAAACCCGATCCTTGCAGCGAATCTTTCTGCCGTGCGGGCGCGCGTGTCGGCGGCGCTTCGTCGTGCTGGTCGTCGGGACGGCGAAGTGACCTTGGTGGCCGTCTCGAAGACCCAACCGGCGGATATGGTGCGGGTGGCACTGGCTGCCGGACAGCGCGAGTTCGGCGAGAATCGCGTGCAGGAGGCTGCAGCCAAGTTTCCGGCGCTGCGCGCAGAGTATCCCGATCTTCGTCTCCACCTCGTTGGCCCGCTACAGACCAACAAGGCGGTCGACGCCGTGGAGCTTTTCGACGTCATCCAGTCGCTCGACCGTCCGAAGCTGGCGGCAAGCTTGGCCGGCGCCATGAGCAAGCTCCAGCGCCGGCCCGATTGCTACATCCAGGTGAACACCGGCGTGGAGCCGCAGAAGGCGGGTATTGCACCAGCACTTCTGGCTGACTTTCTGCGCGAGTGTCGCGATCGCCATGGCCTGCCGATCGTCGGCCTGATGTGCATCCCCCCCCTTGAGCAGCCGCCTGAGCTGCATTTCGCGCAGCTGCGCGATCTTGCCCGGCGTCACGGTCTGGTGCGCTTGAGCATGGGCATGAGCGGCGATTTCGAGATAGCCATCGCCCAGGGGGCCACCGACGTACGTGTCGGCACGGCGATCTTCGGGCAGCGCGTATCGGCAACGGCGAAAGTTTAGAGAGTCGTGTCGATTTGCAGCGGCGACGAACCCAGGCGCCGCTGCTCGCGATAGCGATCGAGGCCACGTGCCATGGCCGCGACGAAGCCGTCATTGGCGGTTGGCAGTGTCGGCGATGCCGCCTCTGGGCCTGGAGCGCCCTCAGTGGGACCGGAGGTTGTCGGCTTGGCTTCCTTCGCAGGAGGGCCCACAACTGCTCTGGCGCGCTCCGGCAGAGTCACGGCCGGCTGCAGTCTTACTGGGGCCGGATGGCTGTTCGGCGCGCGTGTCGTGTCGATGATAGGCAAAGGTCTGCCGCTGAAGCTCCGGTAATCGCCAAGTGTACGGCCCTGAAGGGCCGGCGCTGCGGCAGCGGTCGGAGCATACAGGGAACCAGCCAGGGTGCGGTCGGCGCCGAGGGCTGCAGCTGGACCCGGCGCAGGTGTGCCGGCGAACTCGGTGCGCGACAAGGGGGTGAGCGGGGACTCGCTGGCCACGTTTTCGGCTACGGTGGGCGCAGCATCTGCAAACTGTGTCGGCGGATCCAAAGGAGCAGGCGTGGTCTTGTCTGGCGCAAACAGCGCCAATGCCTGTTCCCCCAGATCCTTGCCTTTGGTCTGTTCGACCACGGCGTTTAATGCAGAAGCGATGAGACCTACGGGGCCGCCAAAAAGCAGACCACCGATGACTCGAGATGTCGGGCTGATGGTGTCACCCGTCAGGGCTCGGTAGATCGAGCCGATGACGGGAATATGCTGTAGCGGGTTGATGACCGACAGGAAATCGGAGAACGAGACGCTCTGGTCGCTGTTGGCCTTGCTCGGTTGTGACCAGTCCCTCTCCTCGGCCTTGGGCGCCAACGCGGACGCGCGGCGGGTCTCGCGAGACTCGTCTGCTGGGAACGACGGAGACAGTGCCGGGGCGAG
>VGEI01000630.1 GCA_016869415.1 Alphaproteobacteria bacterium | reverse complement strand
GTACCATGCGTGGGAGCGCGGCGTAAATGAAAATACCAACGGCCTCATTCGCGACTTCTTCCCAAAGGGTACAGACTTCTCTACGATCTCCAATGCCGAGGTGGCCAAGGTCGAACGTTTGCTCAACGCAAGACCTCGGAAATCTCTCGGCTTCCGTTCAACGCAAGAGTTTTTCAACTCCCTCGCTGGCCCCTAAGTCTTTATGCACTGGCAAGTTGAATCCGCGCCCTTAAATAGCGCCGGATCGACCGGGGCATGACGTCGGAGAGCTGTTCAGATGCGCGATAGATTCTGGCGGTTCGCGGTCGTCTGGGCCCTGCTCGTCGGCACGCTCTGGATCGGTCACCGCCTCTACACCGACCTGGTCCTGACCGCGGTCGAGCCTCGCCCGGTGACGCCTCGCGGCGAGCTGGCCCAGTTCGAAACGATGACGATCGAACTCTTTGACCGGGCCTCGTCCTCGGTTGTCTTCATCTTCACCCAGAGCCAGGGAAGGCCCCAGCTTGGTGGCCGAGGCGCAATACCGAGCCAGGGCGCTGGTTCAGGTTTCGTCTGGGATCAGGCTGGCCACATCGTCACCAATTTCCACGTGGTCGAGCGTGCCAGCGCCGTGCAGGTACGCTTCCGCTCGGGCGATCCGGTCTCTGCGCGTGTCATCGGCGTATCCCCGGACCACGATCTCGCGGTGCTGCGCGTCTCGGAGGCGGCCAACCGCCTGCCGCCGATCCCGATCGGCACCTCCGCCGATCTCAAGATCGGCCAGGCGGTGTTCGCCATCGGCAATCCTTTCGGCCTTCAACAGACGCTGACCACCGGCATCGTCAGCGCCCTTGGCCGCACGCTGCCAACCAGCAGCGGCCGCGAGATCGCCGGCGTCATACAGACCGATGCCGCAATCAATCCCGGCAATTCCGGCGGACCCCTTCTCGACTCCGCCGGCCGCCTCATCGGCGTGAATACGGCGATCCTCTCGGAGTCCGGTTCGTCTGCGGGCATCGGCTTCGCGGTGCCGGTGGACACCGTCAACCGCGTCGTGCCGCAGCTGGTGCGGAATGGGCGAGTGCCGCGACCGGGCATCGGCATCCAGACCGTTCCGGAGGAGGTCGCAGCACGCCTCGGCGCCGAGGGAGTTGTCGTCTACGGCGTGATCAAGGGCAGCGCCGCCGAGCAGGCGGGACTTGCTGGCATCGAGCGCAACATCCTCGGCGACATCATCGTCGCGGTGGACGGGCGTCCGATCCGCACGCTCGCGCAATTCGCAAGGATCCTGGAGGAGGCAGGCATTGGCAAGACCGTGACGCTCCGCGTCCGCCGCAATGGCTCCGAACGGGACGTCAAGGTGACGGTTTCCGATATCTCGTAGACGCCTTGTAAGCGCCGGAGCAAAAATCCCTCACTGAGGCGGCCGGACTGTCCGGTTGCGCCGGAGCAAAAATCCGTCAGCAGATAGCCTTTGGGGCTGTCCCAGAAAACTCGGTTATGGAGTTATCATGGGACGGATACGACGGAGCCGATTGAGGGTCTCGAAGCAGGATCGCCTGATCGAACATATCGTAGCTGGAACGACGGCGCGTACCGCATCGAGTCTCTGCGGAGTGAACCGCAAGACAGGGGCGTTTTTCTTTCATCGCCTTCGTGAACTGATCGCCCGCGAGCTGGAAGCCGAGAGCGAGGCGATGTTCGGCGGCGAGATCGAAGTGGATGAGAGCTACTTCGGCGGCCGGCGCAAGGGAAAGCGTGGAAGGGGCGCGGG
>VGEI01000629.1 GCA_016869415.1 Alphaproteobacteria bacterium | reverse complement strand
ATCGCGGTCAGGCTCGCGCGAAGGCGGATTCACCCCGCCCATGTCATCGCATGGTCATTCTGGCGCAGGGCCCACCAAGCCGCCGCCCAGCGCGCGCACCTCAGAAAACGGCAACTGTAATGCTAGGCCGTTCGGCCTAGCCGGGGCTGCTAGTGCGTCTGGTTGAATATTCGCGGCCGTTTCCGGGGGCTAGGGTGCGTCTCATCGAACGTAACCCGAAGGCATTCCCGCGATGACGAACGAATACTCCCGGCGCTCTCACGAATCGTGGCTCGGTGCCAGCAACGCCAGCGATGACGAAGCCCCGGTCTCCCCGCTCGCCGGGTCCGGCGACTGGGAGGACGCGATCAACGGCGCCCTGGCGGAGATGATCGAGCACGGCTCGCCGGTCGAGCGCGCCATCGCCGCCCGTTTGCTGCTCGCCGAATTCCAGCTCGGCCGGCTCACCGGCCAGGGGCCGGAAGAGCTGATGTTCGCACCCGAGGGACACTGACAATGATGAGCCCGATCGTTGACAATTCCCAGAGCGCCCACCGCTCCTCCGGCACCGCCGTTCACTGGCAGGCCGCCCTCTACAGCTCCTACATCGCTGACACGCTGCAGCGCCTGGCCGACGATCCGAACCCCGACGTGCAGAGCATCGGCCAGAAGATGAACGAATGCATGCGCTGCGCGTCGGCCAAGCGCTGCGCCGACTGCCCTTTCAACCGCGGGCTCGGCGCGCGGCGCTAAGGCCGAGCCAAGCCGCGGGCGCCTTTATCGCGCCGGCGCGCGCTGCGGGATGACCAGCACCAGCGCCAGGGCCGTGCCGATGAGCAGCAGGGCCAGCACCTCGCGCCAGCCGAAGGGCTCGTCGAGCAGGATCGAGCCCGCACCCACCCCGACAATGGGCACGAGCAGCGAGCTGATCGAGGCGACATTGACCGGCATCAGCCGCACGATGGTGAACCAGGCGAAATAGCTGAAGACCAGGGCGAAGAAGGTGGTGTAGGCGGTGGCGATCCAGGCCACGGCACTGGCCTGCGGCCACTGCACGCCCTCGACCAGCGGCATGATGGCGATCATCGGCAGGCTGCCGATCAGAATCTGCCAGCCGGCCATGGCGACCGAGGACAGGCTGGTGCGCCGGCGCTTCTGGATCAGCGTGCCGATGGCCCAGCCGATGGCCGCGACCAGCACCAGTGCCGCCCCCAGCGGCGCCTGGGCGACCTCGGCATAGCCGCGCCCCAGCAGGACGAGCACGCCGGCGACACCCAGGGCGAGCGCCAGCGCGTTGCGTCTGCCGATGCGCGTGCCGAAGACCAGGCGTTCCAGCAGCACCGCCCAGAGCGGCATGGTGAAGGCCAGCACCGAGGCGTGGCCCGAGCCGATGATCAGCAGCCCGTAGGCGACGAAGACATGCCAGACCGTGACGTTGAACAGCGCCGACAGCGCCAGGCCGCGCCATTCCTCGGGCGGCGGGGCGATGGCGTTGCCCAGCGCGCGGGCCAGGGCCAGCAGGGTGGCGCCGGCGACCAGGCACGTCCCCACCCGGAAATGCCAGAGCGGGATCTCTGCCAGCGCCACCTTCATCGCCGGCCAGTTCATGCCCCAGCCCAGCGCCAGTCCGGCGATCAGCGCCGGGGCGAGAAGAGGGAAGCGGGAGTCGGAGGAGGGAGGCATGGACACGTCTAGCAGTTTGCTGAAAAAGGTTTTCGGGAGGTACTGATGAGCAACATTAATTCAAGAACGGCAGCATTGTCGTAAGATCGGTTCAGATTTTCGC
>VGEI01000628.1 GCA_016869415.1 Alphaproteobacteria bacterium | reverse complement strand
AGCCGCGGGGGGCTGTAAGGGGCGTTGCCGGGCCGGTTGCCGGAGGCGCCATGGGAGTGGTCGCTGGGGCCATCATCGGCGACGCGGGTGGGGTGGCCATCGGTGCCGGGGCGGGCGCCGGAGCCATAGAGGGTGCCATAGCCGGTGCGGCGCGGGTTGCGCGGGCCGGGCGGGAGGGCGGGGGTAGTGGCGAAGCCATCATGCCGTCGGCGCTGAGCTGCATGACCGCGCAGTAAAGGTTCTGCTGCTTGGCCCAGGTGCAGAAGCGGTTTGCCTCGTCGAGCGTCGGGAAATCGCCGGCGATCACCCGCAGCATCCGGCCCTTGGGCGTGTCCGCCCCGATCAGGTGCCGTTTCAGTGTGCCGATGCTGCTGTGCTGCCGCACGATGCTGTTCCAGCCGCGGATCGCATCGGCTTCCCGGCTGTAGGAGGCGAGATGGCCGCCATACATCGGCCCGGACGACATCGGCGGCGCGGCTGCTGGGGGCGGTGCGGCCGGCGGCGGGGGCGGCGGAGGTGCCGCCATGGCCACCGGCATCAGCTCGGCGAATTGCGGCGGGCCGGACGGCCTCATGTCCGACCCCATGCTGCCGCAGCCGCCCAGGGCCAGCGGGGCGAACGCCAGCAGGACAAGAGGAGCGAGCTCGCGCAGTTGGATCATTGTCACCGTCTCCCGGCGCCTTCTGTTGACCTGACACGAATCCACAGGCTGGCCACGCTAGTGTGCCTAAACCGGCCCGGCTGCCCAAGGGGCAATCGCAAGCGTCTGGCTCTGGCGCCAATACCAATCGTATGGCGTGGCAGTACCGCGGGGCCCTTCCTATATAGGAGGTACATCGCTCCCGTATAATGCGCAGAGATGCACACCACAGCCGCCTTCGTGGATTCAGCAGCAATACGTGACCGCCGACCGTGGTTTGCGGCAACGGTGGTGTCGCTGCTGCTGCATGCGCTGGCGGCGTGGTGGCTGCTGGGCGCGCCGTGGTGGTGGCGTGAGGCGCCGCCGCAGTCCCAGCCGATGGTCGTGGAGATGGTCACCTTACCTGCACCCGTGCCACCTGAGCCGGCGCTGATGACCCAGTCCACGCTGCCGGCCGTGCCGCCGCCACCTCCGCCGCAGCTCAGCGAGGCGCCGATTGCCGAGCGCTCGATGCCACCCCCGACACCGCGGTCCAGCCCGCAGCCGGCTCGGCCACGCGCTGACTCACCGCCCACAGTGTCGCCGGGTCAGCGCTCAACGGCAGCGCTGCCGCCACGCGAGAGCGGTGAGTCAACCCCGCTCGAAGCGGAACGCATAAGACCGGGCGGCACGCCGCCGGAAGCCATCGCGAGCCAGACGGTGCAGGATGTGATCCTGAAGCAGATCAGCCGTCATTGGATCATCGACGTGCGCGGGCCGACCTATCGAGACGTCGTGCTCACCGTGCGCTTCAACCTGCTGCCCAGTGGAATGCTAGGGCCGCCCTTTGGGCGCAACGATCCCTGGGATCTCCGAGCCATGCTGGCCGACTACGACGGCATGATGCGGCCCGAGAACCGCATCCTGCGCACCGCCGTCGAGACTTTCCTGCTGGCGATGCGGCAGGCCCAGCCTTTCCAACTGCCGCCCGATGGCCGTTCGGACGAGGAGCGTATTCTGCCGTTGTCCTTCCGGCTGCGCGATCTTTAGGCGCGGCTACGCCGGATTAATTTGTATCCATGTTGACCGGATTTGCTTGGGCAGATTCAACTCGCCAGTGCACAGGAATTTAGGGCCCAGCGAGGGA
>VGEI01000627.1 GCA_016869415.1 Alphaproteobacteria bacterium | reverse complement strand
TTCGCGCATCTGCCGGCGCACACCGTAGAGCTTGTCGAGCAGGTCGAGCACGACCGGCATGGCCTCGTCGTCGATGCCCATGTCGCGGCGCAGATCGATGATCATCTGCACGCGGGCGATGTCGGCCTCCGAGAAGACGAAATCGCCGTCCTGCTGGAGCGGCAGGACCCAGCGGCGCTCGACCCAGAGCACGAGTTCCTCGCGCGGGCAGTCGAGCTCGACGACCAGGTCGGCCAGAGCCTTCATGAGAAGAGGGCTTTCATTTGGGTCCGCCTAACTTGCCGCGCACGTCGTAGTCGCGCTGGCCCCAGTTCTGGACGAAGCGCTCGAGCTCGGCGTCCACGCCTTCAGGCAACACGACCGTGAGCCGCACATATTGGTCGCCGCGCCCGCCGCCATCGGGCACGCCCTTTCCCTTGAGGCGCAAGGTCGAGCCGGTGTTGGAGCCCTTGGGGATCGTCATGGTCACGGTGCCGTCGATCGTCGGCACGGGAATCTTCGCGCCGGCCACCGCTTCGCTCAGGGTGACGGGCAGCTCGAGGTGGATGTCCACACCTTCGCGCCTGAAATAGGGATGCGGCGAGACCTCGATCTGGATATAGGCGTCGCCGGCCGCGCCGCCGCCCAGGCCAGGCGTTCCCTGGCCTTTCAGGCGAAGCTGCTGTCCGTCGTGCGAGCCGGGCGGAATCGTGACGTCGAGGACCTTGCCGTCGGGCAGGGTCAGGCGGCGCTTGGCGCCGCGCGCCGCGTCGAGAAAATCGACCTTCATCTCGTAGGCGACGTCGGCGCCGCGCGCCTTGAAGCCCGAGCGGAAGCCGCTGCCGCTGCGATTACCGGACGGCTGACGGCCGCTGAAGAATTCCTCGAAAATGTCCTCAGGATCGATGCCGCCGCTGTACTTGGCGCCGCCGGGGCTCTCGGCGTAGCTGCGATAGGAGGGGCGCCGCCGCACTTCCGCGCCGCTGGCGTCGATCTCACCGCGGTCGAAGCGGGCCCGCTTCTCAGGGTCCGAAAGCAGGTCGTTGGCGGCGGACACTTCCTTGAACTGGGCCGCTGCCTTGGCGTTCCCGGGATTGAGGTCGGGATGCAACTTCTTCGCCAGCTGGCGATAGGCCTTCTTGATGTCGTCCGCGCTGGCGGTGCGGGGCACCCCCAGGGTGTCGTAGGGATCGCGCATGGTCAGAGACTAGCTGGCACGGACAGGGCGAAAAGGAAAGGGCGACGGTCGAGACCGCCGCCCTTGTCTCGGGCACGCGGCGCGGAGGGGCTCAGTTGACCATCTTCCAGGTGCCGTCCGGCTGGCGGCAGGCAGTGCCGTAGGCTTGCTCTGTCTTGCCGCCGACCTGCACCGTCTGCTGGTACTCGCGGCAGTAGTTGCCGGCGTTGTCCGTGCCCTCGCGGCGCGGCGTGATCGTGCCGGAATGACCGCTCTCGGGGTTGCTCCAGCTGATCTGCTGGCCGATCGGCGCGCTATGGGCCCGGGTCTGAGCCTGGTTGGCGTAGTTGACGTCGGCCCGGTCGAGCGACTCGCCGACCGACTTGCCGATGAAGGCGCCCAGCAGCGTGCCGGCGCCGACCGCGATCAGCCGGCCGGAGCCGCTGCCGATCGCAGAGCCGGCAAGGCCACCGCCGACCGCGCCGAGAACGGTGCCGGCAGTGGTCTTGTTGGCTGCGCCGACCTCGCCGGGCTGGCGCTCCGAGGGGGCGGCGCAGGCAGCAAGGGCGACGGCAAGAACGGTGACGGCGGCGGTGCGGAACATGGGCATGGC
>VGEI01000626.1 GCA_016869415.1 Alphaproteobacteria bacterium | reverse complement strand
CGATCCGACGCGAATGCCTTTAAAGGCCTCCTGGGCGGCTTCATCGGCGTGCGGATGGCGCGGCCGTACCGACAGCCGAGTGAACTTGAGGCGTTTGAGAATCCGGCCTCAGTGCCCAACAATCTCCAGGCCTTTGTGGCCGCCGCCAAGGCGCAGCCCGGCAAGTGGAGCCACGGCTCGGCCGGCAACGGCTCGATCCATCACCTTACCTGGGCGTCGTTCGCCGGCCGTACCGGCATCGAGCTGGTGCACGTGCCCTACCGCGGTGGCTCGGCCATGGTCGCGGCCCTGATGAGCGGCGAGATCCAGGCCGGCTGGTCCGGCATCCCGAATGTCACGCAGCAGATCGAGGCGGGCACGCTCAGGGTTATCGCCATCAGCACGGCGCAACGTTCCAAGGCCCTGCCCAACGTGCCTACCGCCATCGAGCTGGGCCTTGCCGACTTCGACATCGCCACGGTCATGGGCATGCAGGGCCCGGCGGGAATGTCCCCGACGATCGTGCAACGCCTGCAGGCTGCAGTGGCCAAGGCGCTGCGCGAGCCCGACGTCGCCGAGCGCATGGAGCGCCTCGCCATGGTGTTGCGCGAGAACGGCACAGCAGATTACGAGCGGCACATCGCCGCCGACCTCCGTCGCTATGCCGAAGCCATAAAGCTGGCCGGCGTCAAGAATGAGTGACGTGGCGGCGCGCAGCCTCGACACCATCCGCACCGACACCGTCGGCAGCCTGCTGCGCCCGGTGCGCTGGAAGGAAGCGCGCCGGCAACTCGACGAGGGCAAGCTCGACGCCGCGGCCTTTGCGCGCCTGGAAGAGAGCTGCATCCGCGACTTCGTTTCCCTCCAGGAAGAGATCGGGCTCGATGTCATCACCGACGGCGAGATCAGCCGGCTGAACTTCCAGGACAGTTTCGGCCTTGCCGTCTCGGGCTACGATGTCTCCAGCCGCGGCGACACGGTGAAGCTCCAGGAGGAGCGGGCCGCCGGCGGCAGCGCACTCCGCCGCTGGGACATTCCCGATCTGCACCTGCCGGGCACGGCCGTCTCGCATCGCCGCCCGGTCTCCGCCCGGCTGAAGCTGGTGCGCAATGTGCCGTTGGAGGAATACCGGCGTGTCGCCGCGATGGCCCACACACCGGTCAAGGTCAGCCTGATCGGTCCCGACCGCATCTCGCAGCGCTTCGCCTACGAGCGCTCACGCAGCGTCTACAAGGGCATGGACGAGTTCCTGGCCGATGTCGTGGCCATCCAGCGCCGCATGATCGGAGAACTGGTCGATGCCGGCTGCCGCTACGTCCACATGGACGCACCCGGCTTTACCGCCTATGTCGACGAGCCCTCGCTCGAGGAGATGAAGCAGCGCGGCGAGAACCCGGCGGAGAACCTCTCACGCTCGCTCAAGGCCGAGGCCGCGGTCGCCGCTAGAATCCCCGGCGTGACCTTCGGCCTGCATCTCTGCCGCGGCAACCAGCGCAGCATGTGGCACCGCGAGGGCACCTATGACGCCATCGCCGAACGCCTGTTCAACGAGCTGCCGCACCAGCGCTTCCTGCTGGAATACGACAGCCCGAGGGCCGGCGGCTTCGCGCCACTGCGTTTCGTGCCCAAGGGCCGGGTCGTCGTGCTCGGCCTGATCAGCACCAAGGTGGCGCCGCTCGAGTCGGTGGACGAGCTGCGGCGGCGGATCGACGAGGCGACGAAATATCTGCCGCTCGAGCAACTGGCCCTCAGCCCGCAATGCGGTTTCGGCTCGGACGCAGTCGGCAATCTGA
>VGEI01000625.1 GCA_016869415.1 Alphaproteobacteria bacterium | reverse complement strand
CGCGGGCGCGCTGCAAATGGATGTCGGCCAGCCGCCGGGCGATGCGCTGCACGATCGGCGGCACGTCGTGCACCGTCTCGCCGAGGAAGACCTGCAAGTCGCGCACCGGTCCGCACTCGCCGGCCAGCCACTTGGCCTCGGCTGCCAGCGCGCGTACCGCCGAGCCGTCGACGGCGGGGCGGAACAAGCCGAACGCGGCACGCAGGCGGCGCAGCGCCACCCGCGTCTGATGCACGCCCGTCGCGCGCCGGCTCGCCAGGACGACGGCGCGATGCTTCAGGAGATCGGCACGGCACTCGGCCGCGATCCGGCGCAGGGCGGTATCGGGGGCGGTGGCGGGGCCAAGGCCGGTGTCGAAAGGCGCCATGCCCGCCGACCGTAGCGGCGGGCGGCCGCCGGGCAACCGCAAAGAGCGGCGGTCGGATGACGCATTTTGCGTCTCGCCCAAGCTGCGGTCGGTCTGCAGGTTCCGGCGGTTTCGCTGGCCGGCCTCCACGGTACGCGGTGGGCGCGGGTGCCGTTTCCGGTGGCGGCCGGCGCTCGGCCTGCCTTAGACTCGTTCTCATGAGTATCGATGCGGCCGCCTTCAAGAAGGGCATGCGCCACCTCGCCGCCAGCGTGACCTTGATCACGACCCGCCACAACGAGCTGCGCGGCGGGCTGACGGCGACCGCGGTCTGCTCGGTCTCGGCCGAGCCGCCGCAGATTCTGGTCTGCGTCAACAAGACGGCGTCGGCGCACGACCCGATCGGCGAGGCGGGCTTCTTCTGCGTCAATATCCTCGCCCCCGATCATCGCAAGATTGCCGAGCGCTTCGCCGGCATGGACGGTGTCGAGGGCGACGAGCGCTTCGGCGACATGGGCGAATGGTCGACGCTCGCGACCGGCGCGCCGGTGCTCAAGGGCTGCCCGGTGTCGTTCGACTGCCGCCTGGTGACCCGCGTCGCCGCCGGCACCCACACCATCTATATCGGCGAGATCGTCGACATCGCGCTCACGCCCGACGTGGCGCCGCTGCTCTACGCCGACGGCGCCTTCGTCCATGGCGAGCTCTTGAAGAAAGCGCTGCAGGCGGCGTGACCGCCCCCTCGAAGGACATCGGGCCGGGGGCTTGCACCCCCGGCGCAACCCTCTATGTTCCGGCGCCTGTTGGGGCGTAGCCAAGTGGTAAGGCAGTGGATTTTGATTCCACCATTCCCAGGTTCGAATCCTGGCGCCCCAGCCAACTCTCTCTTTTCGCCTGGCCGGCGGCATCTCCCGCCGTCTGTCGCGCGACCATGGCAGTCGTTTCCGCCAACAGATCAAACGGTTGGCGGAAGGTGGCGACCACCTCGCCGTCCTCCCAGGAACAGTTCGATAGTAAGAAGTTCAGCAGGCGGCGTTTTTCGCGCGGCGGCTGCTGGGCGAACAGCCTTTGGGCGTTGCGCGCGAGTTCGAGAATCTGCACGCCCTCGTCCATGTAGGACTGTTCGGCGATCTCATGCCGGTCGATCTCGCGTTGCAGGCGGTTCTGCTCCTCGCGCCATTCGCCGGCGAAGCGGTCGTAGAAGTCGCCGCCGATCTTGCCGTCTGTTCCCCGTCAGGGCTCATAGGACAGATTGAGGTATTTGCGTAGCGGAGTGCTTTCGGCTCATCGTCACCGTTGAGAGGGACGAGGATGAGAGCAATGAAGCCGCCGCCGCCGAATGGCACGGCGGAACAGCATGTCCGTGAGATCCGCCGCCAGACGCGCAAGAAGTACTCGGCCGAAGAGAAGATCCGGATCGTGATCTCTG
>VGEI01000624.1 GCA_016869415.1 Alphaproteobacteria bacterium | reverse complement strand
TCGGCGCCGGGATCGGCGGCAGTATGGCCGGCGAATGCTCTCCCAGAAGGCTCGGCGAGGTGCCCGCGTTGGTCAGCTTGGGTGCGCTCCGGCAGCGGGCTTCCTGCGCGAGGGATAAAGATGGGCGAGAAATCCGTTGAAGGGGTCTGGGCCGGCTGTTATACGGCCGGCCATAGGATTTCCCTACATATCGAGTTGTCTCCAGGAGCAGGTGATGCCCTCTAGCTCATTGAAAAAGATTGGAAAACAGGCTGCCGCCAGGAGCGACTACAAGGTCGCCGACATCAAGCTGGCCGATTGGGGTCGCCGCGAGCTGGCCATCGCCGAGACGGAAATGCCCGGACTGATGGCTACGCGGGCCGAGTACGGCAAGAAAAAGCCGCTCAAGGGCGCACGTATCGCCGGCTCGCTGCACATGACGATCCAGACGGCGGTGCTGATCGAGACGCTGAAAGAGCTCGGCGCGGATATCCGCTGGGCCTCATGCAACATCTACTCGACCCAGGACCACGCTGCGGCGGCCATCGCCGCCAACGGTATCCCGGTCTTCGCTTACAAGGGCGAGACGCTGGAGGAGTACTGGGAATACACGCACAAGATCTTCGAGTGGGCCGACGGCGGTACACCGAACATGATCCTCGATGACGGCGGCGACGCGACACTGCTCGTCCATCTCGGCATGAAGGCGGAGAAGGATGCCTCGGTCCTCAACAAGCCGGGCAGCGAGGAGGAAGAGGTGCTGTTTGCCGCCATCAAGAAGCGGCTGAAGAGCAAGCCTGGCTGGTATTCGCAGCTTGGTAAGAACATCAAAGGCGTCACCGAAGAGACGACGACCGGCGTGCATCGCCTTTACCAGATGGAGAAGGAGGGGCGGCTGCTCTTTCCGGCGATCAACGTCAACGACTCGGTCACCAAGTCCAAGTTCGACAACCTCTACGGCTGCCGCGAAAGCCTGGTCGACGGCATCCGCCGCGCCACCGACGTGATGATGTCGGGCAAGGTCGCCGTGGTCGCCGGCTTCGGCGACGTGGGCAAGGGCTCGGCCGCCAGCCTGCGCAGCGCGGGGGCCCGCGTCATGGTCACCGAGATCGATCCGATCTGCGCCCTTCAGGCGGCCATGGAAGGTTACCAGGTCGTGACCATGGAGGACGCGGCGCCGCAGGCCGACATCTTCGTCACCGCCACCGGCAACCTCGACGTCATCACCCAGGACCACATGCGCAAGATGAAGGACCGGGCGATCGTCTGCAACATCGGCCACTTCGACAACGAGATCCAGGTCTCGTCGCTGCGGAATTACAAGTGGCACAACGTCAAACCGCAGGTCGACGAGATCGAGTTCCCGGACGGCAAGCGTATCCTGCTGCTGGCCGAGGGCCGGCTGGTCAATCTCGGCTGCGGCACCGGCCATCCGAGCTTCGTGATGAGCGCCTCGTTCACCAATCAGACGCTGGCCCAGATCGAGCTGTGGACGAATCAAGGCAAGTACCAGAAGAAGGTCTACACCCTGCCGAAGCACCTAGATGAGAAGGTGGCGGCGCTGCATCTTGCCAAGGTCGGCGCGAAGCTCACCAAGCTCTCCGCCAAGCAGGCCGACTACCTCGGCGTGGCGCCGGTGGGGCCGTTCAAGGCGGACACCTATCGTTACTAGCGTCTGATCTTCGGCGGTTTTCTGAAGGAAGCGGCGCCCCGATCGGGCGCCGTTTTTCGTTTCAGGCCCGGGGAAGCGTGCCGCCGTTCTGCGTCCAGAACGTATCGAGCGCTGATCGGCCCCT
>VGEI01000623.1 GCA_016869415.1 Alphaproteobacteria bacterium | reverse complement strand
GCGCATGAGCCTCGAGCTCGTCCTCACCGACACGCCAGCGCCGGAGGTGCGTGCCATGCTGCTGCAGCCGCTGGACGCGGCGAACAGCGAGCGCGCCAGCTGGCGCTACGAGCCGCGGACCCTGGCCGTGCTGCTGCGGGAGACGGGCAGCGTGGTAGGCGGACTGTGGGCCAACACCAACTGGGCATGGCTTTCCGTCGAGCTGCTGTTTGTCCCGGAGCGGTTACGCGGCAGCGGCCTGGGCCGGCGGCTGATGCGGCAGGCCGAGGACGAGGCGGTGCGGCGCGGCTGCCGGGCCGCCCGCGTCGATACCTTCAGCTTCCAGGCGCGCGGCTTCTACGAAAAGCTCGGCTATCGGGTCTACGGCACGCTCGAGGATTGCCCGCCCGGCCACAGCCGCTATTTCCTGCAGAAGACGCTGACGCCGCCGGGCTGACTGCCGCTACTTCGCCGCCAGCACCTTGTCGAGGCGCGCGAACATGTGGTGGGCGGATTGGTAACCAGTGCGGTCCAGGACGATGCCGTCCTTGTCGAGGATCCAGCTGCGCGGGATGCCCTTGAAGTCGACCGGCGACTTCTCGGCTCCGTAGATCGGCACGCCGTAATGCTTGGTCTTGGCGCTCTGCTGCATCCACTCGATGTTGGTCGTGTTGTAGACCACCGGCAGGACGACGACCCGGTCGCCGTAGCGCGAGGGCATGGCGCGCCAGACGGCGAACTCGTCGATGCACCAGATGCACCAGGCCTGAAACATGTTGACGACGACCGGGCGGCCGCGGAAGTCGCTGAGCTTCACGGTGCGGCCGTCCATCGCCGTCAGGGTGAAGTCGGGAAAGCGCTGGCCGATCTCGCTGCCCGTACCGGCGGCGGGAGCCGGCGCCGCCGTGCGCTTGAAGACGATCGTGTCGGCCTTGTCCGTGCCTGTGTCGCGCCGGCGGAAGGTTCCGGTCAGCTCGGTCGGCTTGCTGCGCTTGAGCTCGACGGCGGTGGCCGCCGTGCTCCAGGCGAGCTGTACCGCCGCCGGCTCGCCCTTCACCGGGGCGACGAGCGGCCGCATCTCGTCGGGCTTCTCCTCGAAACCGATCTGCGCCACCGCCAGGACGGTGCCGCTGCCCGCAGTGAGCACGCGCTTGACGTCGAAGATCCGCGTCTCGCTGCCGCGTTTGGCCCGCCACACACCGAGAAGTGCGCCGTAGTTCACGGCGTCGCGCAGGCGCTCGAAGCGGATGGCGCGCGCCGGCTGTCCCGGCGCCTGATAGGTGCCGGCGGCACCCTTGTCGCCGAACTCGATACGCAACTGCGCGCCCGTCGTGGCGGTCAGGGCCAGCGCCGGCGCCTTGGCGCCGGCGGCGATCTCCACCGGAGTCAGGCTGACCGTGCCGTCACCCCAGCCGAAGACCGTCTGCGCGGTGTAGCCGCCGCGGCCGTTGGCCTGGATGCCGAGGATCTCCAAATAGCGGGCCGGCCGTTCCGGCGAATCGACCAGGCCGTACCATGAGCCGACGAGCGCGCCGCCAGCGCCGCCGAATCGTCGCGCTGCGCCGAAGCGGGCCCGGCGAGCCCGATAAGCAGCAGCAGCAGGCCAACCAGCCGTCCGGGCGCCAACACCATGAACCCTCCCGCTTTCCTTGCGACTGCCAGAGTAGTCAGGCCGGGTGGGCGTGACAAATCCGCTTCTTCATTGTCCGTTAACAATGACCGGGCAGCATGGGAACCCACCCTGGAGGATCCGCCATGAGCGCGAAGCCCCCACCCCCGTCGTTTACGCCGTTCGTGCCGGCGGTT
>VGEI01000622.1 GCA_016869415.1 Alphaproteobacteria bacterium | reverse complement strand
CGTGGCTGCCGCCGATGGCCGCACCCGTCGGTGTCAGACGCCTTCGCCGGCCTTCGCCACCCGCTCCACGGCGCCGAGCCATGCCTCGAGGCCGCGTTCCTCGGGCTGTACCATCGCGTGATCGACGCCGGCGGCGGCGCAGCCGTGCAGCAAGGCACGCAGCCCGGCGTCGTCCTTGCCGTTCCAATGCACGCGGAGCGAAATGGCGAAGCCAGCATCCGGCCGTTTCGTCCGTAGCCCCTTGATCATAGGCGCGATCTCGGCCGGCGGTACGCGCGAACCATGCCAGCCGTCTCCCAGTCGCACGGCGCGCTCGAGCGCCGAGGGCGAGTTACCGCCGATCCAGATCGGGATCGGTACCGGCGGCTGTGGCTGCATGCGCATGTCGGTGACCGCCGCGGCGATATAGCGGGTGGGGAAACTCACCGGATCCTACGTCGATACCGCCCGCATCAGGCCGATGCTCTCGTCCATACGCTTGCCGCGCTCCTTGAACGGCACGCCGAGCGCGGTGAACTCACCTTCGAGCCAGCCCACGCTGGCGCCCAAAATCATGTCCCCCGTCAGGAACCTTTAGACAGACTGGGATGATTGCGTAGAGGAGTGTTTTGGGCTCACCGTAACCCGAGAGGGAACGAGCATGAGCCAGAAGTCTGTGCCGTCGCAGACGGCCGAACAGCATGTCCGCGAGATCCGTCGCCGGACGCGCAAGCAGTATTCGTCGGAAGAGAAGGTCCGCATCGTGCTGTCGGGCCTGCGCGGGGAGCATTCGATCGCCGCGCTGTGTCGGCGCGAAGGCATCGCCGAGAGCATGTACTACGCTTGGTCCAAGGACTTCCTGGAGGCCGGGAAGAAACGGCTTTCGGGCGACACCGAGCGCCAGGCGACGTCCGACGAGGTGAAGGATTTGCGCCACGAGATGGGCGCGCTGAAGGAACTGGTCGCCGACCTCACGGTCGAGAACCGCCTACTGAAAGAAAGTTCCTACGGGGCTGGGGGAGACCGCGAATGAGATACCCCGCTTCGGAAAAGCTGGAGATCATCCGGCTGGTCGAGGGCGCGAGACTGCCGGCCAAACGCGTACTCGCCAAGCTGGGCGTCTCGCGGCCAACTTTCTATCGCTGGTACGATCTGTATCGCCGCTTCGGCGAAGCGGCTCTTGCGGATCGACGATCCGGGCCGGGCCGCGCCTGGAACCGCATCCCGGACAATGTGCGCGGTGCCGTACTGGATATGGCGCTCGACCGGCCGGAGCTGAGCCCGCGGGAGCTGGCGATCACCTTCGTCGACGAGAAAGCCCAGTTCGTCTCGGAATCTTCGGTTTACCGGCTGCTCAAGGCGCAGGGGCTGATCGCCAGCCCGGCCTACATCGTCATGAAGGCGGCCGACGAGTTCAAGGACAAGACGACGGCGCCCAATCAGCTCTGGCAGACCGACTTCACATACCTGAAGGTCATCGGCTGGGGCTGGTTCTACCTATCGACCATCTTGGACGATTACTCGCGCTTCATCGTCGCCTGGAAACTCTGCACGACGATGAAGGCCGCCGACGTGACGGCGACGATCGAGCTGGCGCTGACGGCCTCGGGGCTCGATGGCGGCGGCAAACGGCCTCGGCTGCTGTCGGACAACGGGTCAAGCTATATCGCCAGCGATCTGGCAACCTGGCTGCACGATGCGGGCATGACCCACACGCGCGGCGCGCCCAATCATCCGATGACGCAGGGCAAGATCGAGCGCTGGCATCAGACGATGAAGAACCGCGTCCTGCTCGAGAACTACTTCCTGC
>VGEI01000621.1 GCA_016869415.1 Alphaproteobacteria bacterium | reverse complement strand
TTCGCTCCGGCAGCACGCCAAGT
Source organism: Alphaproteobacteria bacterium (assembly GCA_016869415.1). Taxonomy (GTDB): domain Bacteria; phylum Pseudomonadota; class Alphaproteobacteria; order CACIAM-22H2; family CACIAM-22H2; genus VGEI01. Next base: position 1,767 of record VGEI01000621.1, on the reverse strand, counting down.
TTTCCTCCACAGCCTAACCTCATGCCCCGTCACGACAAAGCGGGCCTGGGTAGACAAAGGTGATTGGACAATTTTCTGGGGTCCGGCGGGGGGCCGCCCCGAATCCCCTCACCCGATCAAGCTCTTGCGAATTCGCCGTTAACGATTCTGTGGCGGCGATTTATCGCAGTTTTCCGCGATTGTTAAAATGCGATCTTTCACTCCCCGACGCCGCTTCAGGCGCCGGGTCGTCTGTTCCGATCTGCACCATGTCAAAGAGCCATTCATATTAGATGGAGGACGAATTGGATATTTCAAGGGATGCTGCCTGATCGATGCCGAGGATCGGCATGCCGAAGCCGGCGGCCCTGATTGACACCGACGCTGACAGCCTCTATGTTATTACAAATGTAATAACATAGAGGCTGTCATGGTCTCCCTCAAGCTTACCAAGGTCGGCAATTCGACCGGCGTTATCCTGCCGAAGGAAACCCTGGCCCGAATGAAGCTCAAGGCAGGCGACACGGTCTTCGTCACCGAGACCCCGGCCGGGGTCCAGTTGACGCCTTACGACGCCATCTTCGAGAAGCAGATGGCAGCCGCCCGCCGGATCATGAAGAAGCGGCGCGCCGCTCTTCGCGAACTGGCAAAGTGAGCCAGTGGATTTGGGTCGCGCGAAGTGTCGTCCTCGCCCTTCATGACGAGCAGCTTGCCGAGCACGGCGGCGGCTCCGGCCTCCGGGATGAGGGCCTGCTGGACTCCGCCCTCGCGCGCCCGTTGAATCTTGAAGCCTATGGCGATCCGGATGCCGCGGATCTTGCAGCTGCCTATGCTTTCGGCGTCGCGAAGAACCATCCGTTTGTCGATGGTAACAAGCGGACGGCTGCGGTGGCGATGGAGCTTTTCCTCGACCAGAATGGCTACGAACTGACGGCCACTGATGAAGCGTTGGTCCTCACCATCCTGGCACTTGCAGACGGCAGCTCAAGCGAGACAGACCTCGCCGACTGGGTCCGCGGCAACATGCGCAAGGTTTAGTCACCCCAGCGCCTTGCAGATCTCCTCGCACATGTGCTTGGCGTCGCCGAACAGCATCATGGTGTTGTCGCGGAAAAACAGCTCGTTGTCGACGCCGGCATAGCCCGAGGCCATCGAGCGCTTGACGAACAGCACCGTCTTCGCCCTGTCGACGTCGAGGATCGGCATGCCGTAGATCGGCGATTGCGGGTCGGTCTTGGCCGCCGGGTTGGTGACGTCGTTGGCGCCGATGACGAAGGCCACGTCGGTCTGGGCGAAGTCGCGGTTGATCTCCTCGAGCTCCAGCACCTCGTCATAGGGCACGTTGGCCTCGGCCAGCAGCACGTTCATGTGCCCGGGCATGCGGCCGGCCACCGGGTGGATGGCGTAACGCACGTTCACACCCTCCTTCTTCAGCAGGTCGGACATCTCCCTCAGCGCGTGCTGCGCCTGGGCCACGGCCATGCCGTAGCCCGGCACGATGATCACCGAGGCGGCGTTCTTCATGATGAAGGCGGCGTCCTCGGCCGAGCCGGCCTTGACCGGCCGCGCCTCCTTGGCGCCGCCCGCGGCGGCCGCCCCGCCGTCGGTGCCGAAGCCGCCGAGGATGACGTTGAAGATCGAGCGGTTCATCCCCTTGCACATGATGTAGCTGAGGATGGCGCCCGAGGAGCCGACCAAGGCACCGGTGACGATCAGCGCGTTGTTGTGCAGCGTGAAGCCGATGCCGCAGGCCGCCCAGCCCGAATACGAATTGAGCATCGAGATGAC
>VGEI01000620.1 GCA_016869415.1 Alphaproteobacteria bacterium | reverse complement strand
CAGGGACCGAAGCCATCGAAGCGTTCCACTTCCTGCCCAACTATGCACTCCCTGTCTTCTCCCGGGATTATCGCTTCGATCTGGTGATCAATACGCTGTCTCTGGCGGAGATGACGGCCGAGCAGGTGAGCCGCTACGGGGAGTTGGTGGCCCGGATGATCAGTGGTTCCGGCATGTTCTTCGAGCAGAACCGGGACAACACGCCCGTGGGCGGCGTGAACTGCAAGGAGCTTCTGCAACGCCACTTCCTGCGTCGGAATCATCTACCTTTGCCGCCGTTCTCGGCGCTGCAGGGCCGTATCGACGTCTGGTCTCACCGGGCATTCGAGCTCCCTTTCAGTTGACGCGCCTAGCCGCCGCCGCTCTCGTATAGGTCCCGCCCGTCCAGGCGCTGGAGGTGTTGCGCTTCCTCTCGCGCGAGGGGAAAATCCCCGGCGCCGATCATTGCCGACAAGCGCCGCCACAAGCGGGCCCAAGCGGCGACAACTGACGAAGCGCTCTCGTAGCGGCTGCGAGCCAGAGGATTAAAATGGGAAAGGGGCGCCTGAAGGCGTTCAGCGATGCGGTGGTCGCCATCATCCTCACCATCATGGTGCTGGAGATGAAGGTGCCGCACGGCGCGGACTTCGCCAATCTGGTGCCGCTATGGCCGGTGTTCCTGAGCTATGCGCTCAGCTTCCTCTACATCGGGATCTACTGGAACAATCATCATCATCTCCTCCAAGCCACCCAAAAGGTGAACGGTCGGGTTCTCTGGGCAAACCTGCACTGGCTGTTCTGGCTTTCGCTTCTGCCCTTCTCGACGGGCTGGATGGGCGAGAATTATTTCGCTCCGCTCCCGGTCGCGCTTTATGGCGCTGGCCTGCTTCTCACCGCGGTTGCCTACTATGTCTTGACGCATACGCTCATCTCGCATCACGGGCGGGACTCCGCGATCGCGGTCGCTGTCGGCCGCGACACCAAGGGCAAGATATCGCTGGCGCTGTATGTTGTGGGCATTCTCCTGGCTTTCGTTCAGCCGTGGCTGGCCTGCGCGGTCTACCTCTTGGTGGCGATCGTCTGGCTGGTTCCCGACAGCCGGTTTGAGCGAAGCCCCCATCGGGGCTTATCGCTACTCATTCAGGGGATCAGCGCCCCGACTCTCGTTTGAGGTAGGCGACGATGTCGGCGCGGTCCTGCGGCTGCGAGACGCGGAAATTCATGCGCTGGCCGGGGATGACCTCCTGCGGGTTAGCAAGCCAGCGCATCAGCGTCTCGTCATTCCACACCACACTCGAGCCCTTCACGGCCGGCGAATAGGTAAAATCCGCCACCGAGCCGGCCTTGCGGTCGAAAACGCCGCGATGCTTCGGGCCGATGCGGTTGGTGTCGAGCGAGTGGCAGCCGATGCAGCGGCTTTCATAGAGGTCCCGGCCGCGCTCGGCATTGCCGCTGGCGATGGCCGGGGAAGCGAGGAGCACGGCCGCCAGAAGGGCGGGCTGGTAAGGGGAACGGAGCATCGGGAGTTTCCGTGGACAGGGCAAAGCGCCCCCGCGGCAAGGGTCGGCAAGCCGCGAGGGCGCCCGCTCCGGCGTCCGGCGCTTACGCGCCGAACGTCAGGGCTTTCTGCGGCAGCATTTCCGCCATGGCGCTGGTCAGCGCCGTCCAGTGCATGGTCTCGTCGGCTGCCAGACGGGCCGCGATCTGGGCCAGGTCCTTGTCGCCGAACGAGGGGATGACACCGATATAGGCATTGGCGGCACCGCGCTCGAGCCGCTGCGCCAGCTTCAGCACGTCGGCCTGGCTGCGCAACGAGCCGGCATTGAGCGCCTGGGCGTACT
>VGEI01000619.1 GCA_016869415.1 Alphaproteobacteria bacterium | reverse complement strand
GTCGCGGGTCACTAGATTGGCCAGCTGCTCCTCGGTCATGCCCTCGGTCCCGCTGGGCCGCAAAGGCAGGACCAGATAACGCAGGTCCGCGGTGGAGTCCATGACGCGAACCTCGACGTCGGAGCCCAGTTCCGTGCCGAACTCCCTGAGCACGCCGCGCGGGTCCTTGACCGCCCGCGCCCGGTAGGCCTCGCTCTTGTACCAGGCGGGTGGGATGCCGAGGATGGCCTTGGGGTAGCACGAGCACAGCGTGCAGGTGACGAGGTGGTGAAGAGTCGGCGTGTTCTCCAGCGCCATGACCAGCGGGGCGTTGGAGGTGTCGACACCGAGCTCGTTCGCCGCCGCCTTGGCGTCGGCCAGCAGCCGCTTCTTGTAGGCAGGATCGACCCAGGCCCGGGCGACGATCCTCGCCCCCATCGCGGCGCTACGCGAATCCATTAGCTCGATCTGCCGTCGCCACTCGTCGGCCGTGAACACCCCTTTCTCGATCAGCAGCTCGCGCATGGCCTGCTCGAGGATGCGGTACTCCGGCCGCGGCTCTCGCCCATGGTCCGAGATCGGCGCATGGGGATGAGGATGGACATGGTCGTGATGGTGCTGGCTCATGGCCGCGCCTCTACCGGCTCAAGCCAGTGCTCGAAAAGATCGGCGATCAACGTATCGCGGGCCCCGCCGCCGCCGTCCGGGAACAGCGTGCGCTGGGTGAAGCGGACCTGGTAGAGGGGCCGCTTTTCGGCCGGCTGGCCGTAGGCGAGGTCTTCGGGGTTGGCGAAGGCGCCGAGCAGGCGCTCGATCGTGCCTTCCGCCCCGCGCACGAAATGAGGAGTGCGAATGTGCGGGCGCCGTCCGGTTGCCGCCGCCCGGGCCTCCGGCCAGTCGTCACGGACGCGCACCGCATCGCCGGGGAGGAAACGGGCCGTCATGCGGCTCTCTCCGCCGCCTCGCGCAAGGCGGCACAGCGCAACATGACCTCCTCCTCGCCCAGTACGTCCTTCTCCAGGAGCAGATCGTGCACGGCCCGCAGCCATTTCTCGTAGTAGGCGAGGCTGTGATACTCCTCCGGCCGCAGTGCCTCGATGGCGCGGCGCATCTCGTCCACCCGGATGATACTGCGGCGGGAGAGCAGGTAGACGAGCGCGTCGACCGATTTATCGAACTGCGTCAGCTCATGCTCGGTGCGGTCGATAGGCTGCGAGGCTGCCGGCTCGACGCCGCCGAGATCGTGCGTGGCCCGATGCGTATGTTTCCCCATGGGGGGAAACTACGCCAGTCGAGAGGGGGGTACAATTGCCGGAACGGCGGGGCCGCCGTGCGGCCGGCGCAGCCCCGGGCGGCAGGGGTAGCGCAGGGCTTAACTCTTTAGAGGCAGGGGCTTAGTAGCCGCGGCGCGTTTGCAGCTCATCGCGCCAGAGGTCGAAGAGGCGTTCCCGCTGCCAGGCCATCAGGCGGGCGCGGATGCTGTTCCAGATCGTAGTGAGAAGCGCCATCGAACCAACCTCTCCCTGTTGCACAGACCGACATTCGCTGCGGCTTCGTCAGGCAGAGTGGAGAGAGATTGTGTCGGCTTTGCGGGCACACCGTGACAAGGTCGGGGCAGTTCGCGGCGTTTTCGGGCCACGGGCTCATCGGCTCAGATGAGACCGAGAGCCTTCAGGCTGGCGTGGCCGCTGCGGCCGATAATCAGGTGATCGTGGATTGCGATGCCGAGGGCTGCGGCCGCCCTGGCGACTTCACGGGTCATCTCGACGTCGGCTTTCGAGGGCGAAGGATCGCCCGACGGGTGGTTGTGGACCAGGATGATCGCCGAGGCGCCAAGTTCGAGCGCCCGCTTCACCACTTC
>VGEI01000618.1 GCA_016869415.1 Alphaproteobacteria bacterium | reverse complement strand
GCACCGGAAGCGGCCAACAATGTGGTCACTGCGACCGCGCTCATCCCGCTGCTCAGCCTCGGGATTCCCGGCTCCAATTCCGCGGCGATTCTGCTGGGCGGGTTGCTGATCCACGGCCTGTCGCCCGGTCCGCTGCTTTTCGAGCGCAACCCGGACGTGGCCTACGGCCTCTACGGCGGCCTCTTCGTCGCGAACCTCGCGATGTTCCTGGTTGGGCTAGTCATCCTCACACCCTGCATCTGGCTGGTGAACCGGCCGAAACCCTACCTACTGGCCTTCATCTTCGCCCTGGTCGTCTCGGGAGTGTTTTCGATCGACCAGAGCCTCGTCGATGTCGGCATCGTGCTGATCGCCGGTGTCGTTGGCTATTTCATGCGCTGGGCCGAGATCCCATTCCTGCCGATGGTACTGGGTGTCGTGCTCGGCTACATGGTCGAATCCAATTTCCGCCGCTCACTGCAGCTCTCGAACGGCGACCCGATGATCTTCATCGAGGATCCGGTTTCGCTGGGCCTGCTGCTGTGCTCGGTCGCCCTCGTTACCTATTCTCTGGCGCGTGAGCGCCGGTCCAGAAAAGCCGATACAGGAGTTGCACCTTGAGTCAGAGCATTGCCGTTGCCGAAACACTCGTGGAGCGCGTCGCCGCGCTGAAGCCTTCCTCGTTGCCGGCGAATGTCCGTTCGGTCGTCGAAGCGTTGCTCATCGACGTTGCCGGGCTGTGCGTGGCGGCGCGCGAGACCGACTACGTCCGGGCCGTGGCCGCGGGCTGGGACGGAGAGGGTACCTGCACCGCGTTCGGCCACAAGCGTGGTTTCGATGCCGCGGGCGCGGCGGTGATCAACGGCTTGGCGGCTCACGGCGAAGACTTCGACGATACCTTTGAGGGCGGCCCGGTTCATGCGGGTGCCGTCGTCGTGCCGGCCGTGCTCGCCGCGAGCGAGCGCTACGGCCTGGACGGCAAGGCAGCACTGCTGGCCATCGCCGTCGGCGTTGAGATCTGCTGCCGCCTGTCCATGGTGATCCCGAAAGCGGTGCATAAGGCCGGCTTCCATCCTACCAGCGTCTTCGGCGCCATGGCCGCGACGCTGGCGGTGGCGGTGGCGCGCGGCCTGTCGCGACAGCAGAGCGTCGACTCGCTGGGCATCGCCGGCAGCATGGCCGGCGGCATCATCGAGTATCTGACCGATGGCACCTGGACCAAACGCCTGCACGCCGGCTGGGCGGCACAGATTGGCCTGCGCGCCACCGCCATCGGGGCCAACGCGTTCTCGGGACCACGCACGGTATTCGAGGGCCCGCACGGCCTGTTCCACGGTTTCGCGCGCTCGCCCGAAGGCGACTACGATCAGCTGCTGGGCGATCTCGGCAAGCGCTGGGTGACGGAGACCGTCGCCTTCAAGCCCTACGCCTGCGGCACGATGATCCATCCCTATCTCGACTGCGCCATCCGCCTGGCGAAGAAGGGCATGAAACCGGAAGAGATCGAATCGATCGCCTGCGAGACGGCCGAAGGCATCGTCCACCGCCTGTGGGAGCCGCTGGCCAGCAAGCAGAGCCCGGCCAATGCCTACGCAGCGAAGTTCAGCATCCCGTTCTGCCTGTCGCTCGGCTTCTACACCGGCAAGGCCGGGCTGGAATCGTTCACCGAGGAAGCAGCCGCCGACCCCAAGCTGCGGGCACTGGCCGGCAAGGTCACCTATCGGATCGACCCGGACAACCCGTACCCGAAAGGTTTCACCGGCCATGTGCGCGTCACCCTCAAAGGCGGCAAAGTCATCGAGGAACGCCAGCCGCATATCCGCGGCGGTGCGCAGGAGCCGCTCAGCAGGCAGGAGATCGAAGAGAAGT
>VGEI01000617.1 GCA_016869415.1 Alphaproteobacteria bacterium | reverse complement strand
CCACGAGGTCGCCCACGCGGCGGATGAGCTCTTGGGCAAGCGGCTGGTCACGGCCCAGACCGGGCCGCGCGGCAAGCTGATCCACCGGCTGTTCGTCGAGGAGGCGTTGCCGATCGAGCGCGAGCTCTATCTGGGCCTGGTGCTCGACCGCAAGACCGAGCGGGTCATGGTCGTCGCCTCGGCCGCCGGCGGCATGGAGATCGAGGAGATCGCCCACTCCAAGCCCGAGACGATCATCCGCGCCAGCGTCGATCCGGCCACCGGCATGAAGCCGTTCCAGGCGCGCGAGATCGCCTTCGCGCTGGGCCTGAGCGGCGGGTTGGTGGCCCAGGCGGTGACCACGCTGCTCGGCTGCTACCGCGCCTTCGTCGAGCTCGACGCGACCATGGTCGAGATCAACCCGCTGGTCGTCGTCTCGGGTCCACGCCTGGTGGCGCTCGACGCCAAGATGACGTTCGATGACAACGCGCTCTTTCGCCGGCCGCAGATCGCCGAGCTGCGCGACAAGTCCCAGGAGGACAGCCGCGAGCGCGATGCCGCCGACCGCGGCCTCTCGTACGTCGGGCTGGACGGCGCGATCGGCTGCATCATCAACGGCGCCGGACTGGCCATGGCGACCATGGACATGATCCAACACGCCGGCGGCGAGCCCGCCAACTTCCTCGACATCGGCGGCGGCGCCTCGCCCGAGCGCGTGGCCAAGGCGTTCAACCTGGTGCTGTCGGACGCCAAGGTGCAGGCGGTGCTGGTCAACATCTTCGCCGGCATCAACCGTTGCGACTGGGTCGCCCAAGGCGTCGTCCAGGCGCTGCAGAAGCGCCCCGCCGGCGTGCCCGTGGTCATCCGCCTGTCCGGCACCAACGTCGAGGAGGGCCGGCGCATCCTGCGCGAGAGCGGCCTGCCGATCGTCACCGCCGAAAGCCTGGCGGACGCGGCCGACACGGTGGTCGCCGCCTGGAAGAAAGCGGCGGCATGACCGTCCTGCTCGACCGCTCGACGCGCGTCATCGTCCAGGGCTTCACCGGCAACACCGGCACCTTCCACGCCGAGGAGGCGATCGCGTACGGCACCAACCTGGTCGGCGGCGTCACGCCCGGCAAGGGCGGCACGACGCACCTCGACCGCCCGGTGTTCGACACGGTCAAGCAGGCGATCGACGCCACCGGGGCCGAGGCGAGCCTGCTCCTGGTGCCGCCGCCGTTCGCGGCCGATTCGATCATGGAGGCGGCGGACGCGGGGTTGGCCCTGTGTGTCGCCATCACCGACGGCATTCCCGCCCAGGACATGATCCAGGTGAAGCGCTACATGCGGCGCTACGCCTACGAGAAGCGCATGCGCCTCGTCGGGCCCAATTGCGCCGGTGTGATCAGCCCGGGCCAGGCCATGATGGGCATCATGCCCAGCCACATTTACCGCCAGGGCCGCGTCGGCATCGTCGGCCGCTCGGGCACCCTCGGCTACGAGGCCGCGGCCCAGATGGCCGAACTCGGCATCGGCGTGTCGACCAGCGTCGGCATCGGTGGCGATCCGATCAACGGCTCGTCCTTCCGCGACATCCTCGAGCTGTTCGAGGCCGACCCCGCGACCGACGCCGTGGTCATGATCGGCGAGATCGGTGGCCCGCAGGAGGCCGAGGCGGCCGAGTTCATCCGGACGTCAATGAAGAAGCCGGTGGTCGCCTACGTCGCCGGGCTCAGCGCGCCCAAGGGGCGGCGCATGGGACACGCCGGCGCCATCATCTCGGCGTTCGGCGAAAGCGCGGCGGCCAAGGTCGAGATCCTGAGGGATGCCGGCGCGACCGTGGCGCCCAGCCCGGCCGAGCTCGGCACCACCGTCGCCGCGGCGCTGA
>VGEI01000616.1 GCA_016869415.1 Alphaproteobacteria bacterium | reverse complement strand
GGCCTTCGCCGCCGTGCTGGAGGCGTCCGGCCTGCCGGCCGAGAAGTGCGACGTGCACAAGATCATGCTGGGCGGCGGCTTCGGCCGGCGCGGTCGCACCGACTACGTGACCCAGGCGGTGCAGATTGCCAAGCAGATGCCCGGCATGCCGATCAAGCTGCTCTGGTCGCGTGAAGAGGACATGCTGCACGGCACGTACCATCCGATCACGCAGGCCAAGCTGGTCGGCACCTTCGACGCCAACAACAACTTCACCGGTCTGCACTTGCGCATCTCCGGCCAGTCGATTCTGGCCGGCGTGGCACCCTCGCGCATGGGCCAGGACGGGCGCGATCCCGTTGTCTTCCAGGGCCTCAACCCGAGCGGCGAGTTCGGTTTCGGCTACACCATTCCGAACCTGCTCATCGACCATGCGATGCGGAACCCGCATGTGCCGCCGGGTTTCTGGCGCGGCGTGAACATCAACCAGAACTGCATCTACGTCGAATGCTTCATGGACGAGCTGGCGGCGGCGGCGGGTCAGGATCCGCTGGAGTTCCGGCGCAAGCTGATGGGCAGCCATCCGAAGCATCTGGGCGTGCTTAACGCCGTGGCCGAGCGCATCGGCTGGGGCAAGCCGGCACCCGCCGGCGTGCATCGCGGCCTGGCGCAGTTCATGGGTTTCGGCAGCTATGTTGCGGCGGCGGCCGAGATCTCGGTCACCGGCGGCAACAAGATCAAGATCCACCGCATCGTGGCGGCGACCGATCCCGGCCATGCCGTGAACCCGGCGCAGATCGAGCGGCAGATCTCGGGCTCGTTCGTCTATGGGCTCTCGGCGGTGTTCTTCCAGGAGAACACGGTCAAGGGTGGTCGGATCGTCGAGGAGAACTTCGACACGTTCGACTCGATCCGCATGGCGGACATGCCGCCGGTGGAATCAATCGTCATGCCGACGGGCGGGTTCTGGGGCGGTGTTGGTGAGCCGACCATCTGCGTGGCAGCACCGGCGGTGCTCAATGCCTTCGCCGCGGCGACGGGCAAGCGCATCCGCTCGTTCCCGCTGAAGAACCACAACATCGCCTTCGCCTGAACGTGAATGAGGCGGCGGTCCCGGATTGGGGCCGCCGCCTTTGTTTTTTCCATGGCCAGTTCCCGATGGTTTGGCCTCTGTATGGCATTGGCAGCGAGTGGCGCCTCGGCACAGGAGGCGCTGAAGCCCTACGCGGTGGTGGGCGACGCCATCCCCGTATCGCTCACTGGCGCGCCGGGCGACGCAGCGCGTGGGCGCGCCATCGTCGGCAACCGCCAGGTCGGACTATGCCTGCTCTGCCACAGCGGGCCGTTCCCGGAGGAACGCTTCCAGGGCGAGCTGGCGCCGGATCTGCGGGGTGCCGGCAGCCGCTGGGACGAGGGGCAATTGCGCCTGCGTATCGTCGATTCCAGCAGCCTGAACCGGGACAGCATCATGCCGCCCTATTACCGGGTTGACGGCTTGCAGAGGGTGGCGCCGAATTTTCGGGGTAAATCGGTACTCACGGCGGAACAGATCGAGGACGTGCTGGCTTTCCTCAAGACGTTGCGGGAGTGACCATGGCCGGTGTGACACGACGCGATATTCTGCACTACGCTGCGGCCGGCACCGTGCTGCTGGCCGTGAGCCCGGCGGCAGCGACGCCGCAGGAGATGCAGGAAGCGATCCGCAAAGTGGTCGGCGTCGCCAAGGTCATGCCGGGCCGTATGCAGCTGACGATCGCGCCGCTCAGCGAGAACGGCAATACGGTGCCCTGCACGGTGACGGTCGAGACCGCCATGACGCAGCAAGATCACGTCAAGGCGATCCATATTTTCAACGAGAAGAACCCGCAGCCCAA
>VGEI01000615.1 GCA_016869415.1 Alphaproteobacteria bacterium | reverse complement strand
GTCTACACGCCCCGACAGGCGGAGCACGGCTGGTCCTCCCGGCACAGCGTCGTCGAGATCGTCAACGACGACATGCCCTTCCTGGTCGATTCGGTCACCGCCGAGATCAACCGGCGCGACTTTACCATCCATCTGGTGGTGCACCCGGTGGCGCGCGTCCGGCGCGACGCCAAGGGCGGCCTTACGGGTTTGGCCGAGGATGGCGCCAAAGACGCGATCGCGGAATCGCTGATGCATGTCGAGCTCGACGAGGTGACGGATGCGGCCGCCCTGGCCGGCCTGCAGCAAGGCCTCGAATCCGTGCTGGAGGCGGTGTGTGTGTCGGTGGCCGACTGGAGACCGGTCCTGGAGCGCGGCCGCCAGGTCATCGCCGAGCTTGAGAAGAATCCGCCCCCACTGCCGGCGGAGGAGATCAAGACGGCGCGCGACTTCCTCGCCTGGATGCTCGACAACCACTTCACCTTCCTCGGCTATCGCGAGTACGAGTTCTCGGGCGAAGGGGCCAGCGCCAAGAGCGGCCTCGTGCCCGGCAAGGGCCTCGGCCTGTGCCGCGACGATTCCTTCGTCATCTTCGACGGACTGCGCAACCTCGGCGCCATGCCGCCGGAGGTGCAGGAATTCGTGCGTGCACCTCGGCTGATGAAGATCGCCAAAGCCAACCGGCGCTCGCCCGTCCATCGGGGCGCCTATCTCGATGCCATCAGCATCAAGAAGTTCGGCGCTAAGGGCCAGGTAACCGGCGAGCAGGTCTTCCTCGGCCTGTTCACCTCGACGGCCTACAGCGAGCGGCCGATCGCCATTCCGCTGCTCGCCGACAAGATCCGCCGTATCGTGCAGCGCTCAGGCATTTCGCCCGGCAGCCATGACGGCAAGGCGCTGCAGCATATTCTCGAGACCTATCCGCGCGACGAGCTGTTCCAGGCCTCCGAGGACGATCTGCTGGAGACGTCGCTGGGTATCGTCCATCTACAGGAGCGGCAGCGCATTGCGCTCTTCGTGCGCCGGGACCCCTACGAGCGCTTCATTTCGGCCATGGTCTTCGTGCCGCGCGACCGCTTCAACACCGACCTGCGGGTGCGTTTCCACCAGATCATTGCCAAGGCCTACGCCGGGCGCACTTCGGCCTTCTACGTACATTTCGCCGACGATTCGCAGCTTGTGCGCGTGCTCTTCATCGTCGGCACCGTGCCAGGCAAGGTGCCGAGCGTCTCGGTCGACGAGCTCGAGCGGCAGCTGGTCGAGGCGGGACGCAGCTTCTCCGACCGGCTCAAGGACGCGCTGATCGAGAAGCACGGCGAGGCCCAGGGCCTGGCCATGCTGCGCCGTTACGGCGACGCCTTTCCCAGCAACTACCGCGATGACTTCACGCCTGCCCAGGCGGTGGTCGACATCGCCATCGCCGAGCGCGTGCTGTCGGGCGCCGAGACGATCGGCCTCGATCTCTATCGCAACTTCGATGCGGCCCCCAACGAGCTGGGCTTCCGCGTCTTCAACAAGGACAAGCCGGTCCCGCTCTCCGATCTGCTGCCGATGCTGGAGAACATGGACCTCAAGGTCATGACCGAGGCGCCCTACGAGATCCGGCCGCGGGACGCCGCTTCCGCCGGCTCGGTCTGGCTGCACGACTTCACCGTGATCTGCACCACCAAGGACGTCGATCTCTCGGTTATCAAGCCAATCTTCGAGGAGACCTTTGCCGCCATCTGGGGTGGGCTGGCCGAATCGGACCGCTTCAACCGCCTGGTGATCGGTGCGCGCCTCCGGGTGCGTGAGGTGGCGGTGCTGCGCGCCTTCGCCAAGTTCCTGCGCCAGGCTGGCATCCCCTTCAGCCAGAGCTACATGGAAGACACGCTGAGCGCC
>VGEI01000614.1 GCA_016869415.1 Alphaproteobacteria bacterium | reverse complement strand
CGGCCTTACCAAACAGCTGGCACAGGATCTCGGCCGCCACGGCATCACCTGCAATGCGGTCGCACCCGGCTTCATTCGCTCCAACCCGGCCAGCGAGCGGCAGTGGCAGGGTTACGGGCCGGAAGGGCAGAAGCGGCTGATAGAGAGCATCCACACGCGCCGGCTCGGCCAGCCAGCCGACATCGCCAACGCCGTGCTCTTCCTGGCCAGCGACCAGGCATCCTGGATTTCCGGCGAGATTCTCTCAGTCAACGGCGGCCGGAACTAGCCACAGCCTTAGCGGCGCGGCCCCATTTACATGCTAACATGTTAGCTCTAGATTGGAGCTCGCCGCCCCATGGCGGCGCTTCGACAAGAACCCAAGGGGAGGAGCACATGGTGGCGCGGCGGATCGGACAATTGGCAATCGTGGCGGTGGCGCTCTGCGCCCTGAGCGCTCCGGCTCTAGCCCAGACCAAGGTGCTGCGTTGGGGCGACGTGGTCGGCGGCAATCATCCGTCGGTCGAGATGATCACCCGCGTCAGTGCTGCGGCCAAGGCGAAGTCCGGCGGCAGCCTCGACATCCAGAGCTTCCCCGGCGGCCAGCTCGGCGGCTCGCGCGACATGATCGAAGCCGTGGCCAACGGCGTGCAGACCATGGTCACCGAGGGCGCGGCGAATTTCGGCCAGTGGGTACCGTCGATCTCGGTGGTCGAGGCCCCCTATATCTGGCGCAACGCCGACCACCTAGTGAAGACCATGAACGGTCCGCTGGGTGAGGAGTTCAACCAGCAGCTGGTCGAGCGGCGCGGCATGCGCATCCTCGGCACCACTTACTACGGCACGCGCCACCTGACGACCTCGCGTAAGGAAGTGAAGGGCGTCGCCGACATGGCTGGCTTCAAGCTGCGCGTGCCGGAGAACGACGTCTTCCGCGCCATGGCCGAGTCATGGGGCGCCAGGCCGACGCCGATGAATTTCAACGAGCTCTATCTGGCGGCGTCATCTTCGTCCTCAACCTGATGATCGGCACGATCACGCCGCCGCTCGGCTTCGTGCTTTTCGTGACGGCGAAGGTGGCCGACGTGCCGTTCGATAAGGTAACACGCGCCACGGCGCCGTTCCTTGTGCCGCTGGTTGGTGTGCTCGCTGCGATCACGCTCTGGCCGCCGCTGACCACCTGGCTGCCCAGCCTTGTCCTCGGTCGTTGAAACGGGTGCCGCCATGAAGCTCCGCGAGCGCGCCTATGAGACCTTCACTCGCCACCTGCTGGCCAAGGACATCCGTCCGGGCCAGTTCGTGTCGCAGCGCGAGCTGGTGCAGCTCACCGGCCTGCCGCTCGGCGCTATCCGCGAGATGATTCCGCGGCTCGAGGCCGACGGCCTGATCATCACCGTGCCGCAGCGCGGGATGCAGATCGCCAATGTCGACCTCAAGCTGGTGCGCAACTGCTACCACCTGCGTTCCATCCTCGAGAAAGACGCTGTGGCTCACTACACACAGCGCGCCAGCGATGCTGAGATTGCCGGACAAGTGGAAGCCCTGAACCGGATCCTGCGGCGGGCCGAGACCGGCCCGGTGACCCGGAAGCTGCTCGAGGAGGCCCAGGCCGTCGACTGGGGGTTTCACGACACGATCATCGATTCCCTGGGTAACGAGCTGATCTCCGGCATCTATCGGGTGAACAGCATCAAGATCCGCCTCATCCGATTGGAGCGCGTCGTGCTGTCGCCCGAAGTGCTGCTGCCGGCGTTGCGCGAACACCAGGAAATACTGACCGCCATGCGCGCCCGCGACCCATCCGGCGCGGTGGCGGCGATGGAGCGCCACATGGCCAGCGCCCGCAACCGGGCGATGGGCATTACCCTGGCCGAGCCCGCGGCGAG
>VGEI01000613.1 GCA_016869415.1 Alphaproteobacteria bacterium | reverse complement strand
CGCCGAGGCTTCACTCGCGCTGTTCACGATGTCAAAGAAACGCCTGACATATGGTGGACGTATTGGCTATTACAAGGGGCGTCCGACCTATTTCTTCGCGTCGACCAGGTCGATACGCAGGCGCTTGCCCAGCGCCGCGGCGGCGCGGCCCATGGTGGCGAGGGTGACGCCGGAATTCTCGGGGTCGAGCAGGCGGTCGAGTGCGGCCCGGCTGGTCTGCATGCGCTTGGCCATCTCAGCTTTGGTGACGCGACGCCGCCGCATGGCCTCGGCCACCTGCCAGGCGAGCACGCGTTTCTGCGCGACCGCAGTGACCTCGGCCAGAATCCCTTCCGTCGTCAGGAAGCTGTCGAAGGAGGATCCGATACGCTTCTTGCTCATCGTCGTTTCTCCACCTGCGCCTGGCGCTCGCGGGCCAGTCTGATGTCGTTGTCCGGAGTCCTCTGGCTCTTCTTGATGAAGCCATGCAGCAGGACCATATGTCCTTCGGCGACGCAGAACAGCACCCGGGCGATGCGGTCCTTAATCGTCGTGCGTACTTCCCACAACCCGCCGCCCAGCGGGCGACAAGTGGGCATGCCCACCGGCCAGCCGAACTCGACGGTTTTGATGTCCTCGCCGATCCGGCGCCGGTCGTCGTCGCTCAGCGCCGCCGACCGCAACCATTCACGCACCGGCTCATGCCCGGCGACGTTGCGGTAGAACGCGGCAGGAAGGCGCTTGGCCGGCGGGTTCATCTCGGCCTATGTATCATTTTTGGTACGAGCCGGCAAGGCCGGCGCAACGCGCAGCCGGCGTAAGGCGGAGCGCTAGCGCGACGGCGCCGCAGCGAAATCGTCTGCGATTTCGCGGGAGGCGCTCCTTCTTCGTCATGCCCGGGCTTGACCCGGGCATCCATCCGGATGGATCGTCGGGTCAAGCCCGACGATGACAGTGTGAAACGGAACACAGCATGCCTAACGGCTTCCTGGCGATCTGGTCCGACATCTCCCCGGAGAACGAGACCGACTATCTCCACTGGTTCTCGAGAGAGCACGCCCTGGAACGCCTCTCTGTCCCCGGCTTCCATTCGGTCAGGATGTTCCGCGCTTTGGACATCCCCGAGCGCCGCTATTTCATCCTCTACTGTCTGGAGAATGCCGGCGTGGTGAGCAGCGAGGCGTACCTGCAGCGGCTCAACCGGCCCACCCCCTGGTCCCAGCGCATTATGCCGCTGCTCGGCAATTTCGCGCGCGGCGGCGGCAGGGTGGCGGCGGCGCGGGGCACGGGGCAGGGCGGCTTCGTCTCGGCCGTGTGGCTGGACGCCGCGGCGACGGCCAGAGCGGCGGAACTCGCCGAGGCCGGGATCGCCCATGACCGCATCGCCCGTGTCCAGGTGCTGGCCACCGACCACCAGCGGACCTCCGTGAAGAGCAACGAGAAGGCCCTCAGGGACAAAGACCGCTCTTTCGACGGGCTGCTGGTGATCGAAGGGCTGGATGCCGAGGCGGTACGCGCAGCAGTGGCGGCTCTGGCGAGGGATGCGACAATTTACGAGACGGTGTTCGGGCTGGATCGGTGAGAGTTGCGGGCAGTTTTAGAGGCTGCGGCGCTCCACTGGGTTCAAATCGCGATAGGGCCTCGCATCGTATGCGGCGCCATTCAGCGTCGTATCGAAGATCTGGCTGACCGACGCGCCGCTGCTTGCTGTCACGGCGCTGAGCACTCCTCGGCTTGGACCACGCAGGTCGTCATATGTCACGTCAATAAACGAGACAGTCACATAGTGAACGCCGACCATAGCGGTGACGCCCAAGGCAACCCGCCGTTGCATGGTGGAAATCATCTTCGGGCTCCGATTGTCATTGGACTTTAAATCAGGCGAG
>VGEI01000612.1 GCA_016869415.1 Alphaproteobacteria bacterium | reverse complement strand
CGGGTCTTTGCGGATCCCCGGCGTCTCGAGCGGATCGATCGCCGGCAGGACTACGGCGAGGAACGTCGGCAGACAATCGGCGCGGTCGACGGTCGTGTTCTTCTGCTGGCGTACACGCTGCGGGGCCGGCGCGTCCGGTTGATTTCGGCCAGGAGGGCCCATGACCATGAAGAAAGAGCGTATCGTCAGGGCCAGGCTGACACCCGCCGGTGAGGTCCGGCAGGTACGGCGCGACGGCTCGGCAGGGCGGCGGATCGATGGCCGCCGCGACTGGCGCCGGCTGGACGCCGCGACGCCCGAGGCCCGCCTGGCGGCATCCCTGGCCGACCCTGACGCGCAACCGCTCACGGCGCGCGATCTCAAGGAGTTCAAGCCCGCCCAGCCGCCCCGGCGCGTGGATGTTGCCGGCCTGCGCCGGCGGTTGAAGATGTCACAGGCCCCGTTCGCCGCGCGCTTCGGGCTTGACCTGAGCGCGGTTCACGCCTGGGAACAGGGCCGGCGCAACCCCGACCGTGCCGCGCGCGTGCTGCTCAAGGTGATCGCCACGGAACCCGACGCCGTGCTCCGCGCCCTGCGTCGCGAGCGATGACCCGGCGCCGAGTGCGGCCCGGATGGCCGCGCTCGCACTAGGTTCCTTCCCTCTCATCCATCGCTATTTTGTGCGCCGCCAGGGCCATCAGGCGGCGGTCGCGCCAGGCCTGGCGCTCGCCCAGTCTGGCCGCCGGCAGGTGCCGGCGGCGGTTGGCCTCCAGCACCGGTGTCACCGCCTCCCAGGAGCGCGGATCGGCCTGCTCCTTGGCCATGGTGTAGTAGACCGGGCCGTAGCGCCGGCAGTAATCGGCGAGGCCGTCGGGGGCGTTGAGGTCGATGGTCTCGAACGGGCCCATGAACGACCAGCGCAGGCCGAGCCCGTGGGCGATGGTGGTGTCGAGATCCTCCGGCGTCACGTAGCCGTCCTCGACCAGCCGGAACGCCTCGTTGAGCAGCGCGCCCTGCAGCCGGTTGAGGATGAAGCCGGCGATCTCGCGCTGCACGGTGACCGGCTTCTGGCCGGCGGCTTCCTGGAGCTGCCTCGCCCGGGCCAGCGTCGGCGGGCTGGTCCACGGCGCGCCGGAGAGCTCGACCACCGGCACCAGATAGGGCGGGTTCACCGGATGGGCTACGAGGCAGCGCGCCCGGCCCTTCAGCGTCTCGGTGAACGAGGAGGCCGGCATGGTCGAGGTCGAGCTGGCGAGGATGGTTTCCGGCGCCGCCAGCGCATCCATCTCGGCGAAGGTCTTGCGCTTGAGCTCAAGGATCTCCGGCAGGCATTCCTGTACGTAAGAAACGCCGCGCACCGCCTCGGCCATCGTCCCGACGACGGCGATGCGCTTCAAGACCGCCGCCGGATCGCCGATCAGCCCCGCCGCTTCGAGGTCGCGCAGCCGGCCGCCGACGATGGGCAGTGCCGCTTCGCGCTGCTTCGCCTCGCCGTCCCACAGCTTCACTGGATGCCCGGAGCGGGCGAAGACGATCGCCCAGGCGCGGCCGATCAGGCCGGCGCCGACGATACCGATTGTGTCCATGGGGAGTCTCCTGCTTGTTCCGAACAGAGGCGCGCAACGCGATCGTGGACGATCGCTGGCGCGCTGCCGCGAAGCGCTCCGCGCTTCGCTAGAGAATATACTGCGTGTCCGCGTCGACGGAGATCGGCTGGCCCGAGATGTTCCGGCCGGCATCCGAGCAGACGAAGAGGATCTGGCTGGCGATGTCGTCGGCGGTGACCATGCGGCCGAGCGAGGCCTGGGTGACGTATTTCTTCTCCATCTCCGCATAGGGCACGCCCATCGACGCCGCCTTGGCCTCGATCACCCGGCGGATGCGCGGCC
>VGEI01000611.1 GCA_016869415.1 Alphaproteobacteria bacterium | reverse complement strand
GACCGCGGCGCGGTGGGGTGGTGTGTGTACCGAGAATTATATCCGGGCATATTGATGATGCAGACCACCGAGCATCTGCCCACCCAACAGATCGCACGCGCCGAGCCGTTCTCAATGATGTCGACCACGCCGGCACTCACCCGCTCCCGCACAACCTCGCCTGATCGCGCATGACCTGGTAGTCCGCCAGCATCTGGTCGATCGCCGAACCTGCAGGTAGGCCATGGAGCTCGTCAGCCGCCCTGGCAAGAAACTCCTTGCCGTAGGAGGCGACTGGCGGACAGGGAGCGCCGTCAGAACGAGCCGTCGCGCATGCGGCGAGCAAGCTCGTCGCGATCGCGAGGACGACGAGACGCGGCATCCAGTTGGTCATGTTGCACCTCGATGGTTCTGCGCATGCGTTCGACACGTTCGGCATTGCGCCCGGCCTGTCGCGCGCCGAGCAGGATCGCGGCGACGGCGCCGATGATTGCGAAGACCCCCGCAAGTTTGAGGGCATAGGGGGCCAGCAGTCGGCCGATGATCGCGATCACCGGAGCCCCCTGCGCCGGTCGTCGATCCGGGCCCAGATCATGTAGACGATGCCGGCGAGCGCAGCGGCGCTAACCACCCAAGGCGCCACCTGAAGCAGCGACTGCAGCAGCGGGATCGCGGGCTCGACCTGGCGGACGACCTCCGCCGTCAGCCCGAGGACCGTGGCGCCGGCCGCCACCTGGCCGCCTTGCACGGTGCGCGTTTTCGCCAGCGGTCGCTGCGGAGGCTCGACACCGGCCAGGACCAGGCCTGCGTCGATTTCAGCATCGGTGTAGGGCTGCTGCCCGTTCTCGTGGCGGATGATCGCCAAGGTGAGCGGACGCAGGATCGCGTAGTCATGCACGTCAATCTCGTCGTCCGCCCCAACGCCCACACTCGCGGCCACGGCCCGCACATAGGCGCCGGTGTCGTTCTCGTTCGGCGGCGCCCAGCGACCGATCATCTGCTTGATGGTCTTGAGGCCGACCCTGTCCTGGTAGGCGATCTGGGTCCGCGCGAGCGCCCGGATGCCCCATTTGGCGGAGGCGAACTGGAAGAACTCCGAATCCGTCTGCTCGGCGGCCAGACCCTGCCAGGGATCGGCGGACCGGCGCAGATTGCCGGGATTGTGGTTGCGAATGCCGCGCGGCAGCGCGCGGCCTCGAGCGATCGAGGCAGTCATGGTCGTTCTCCTCTGGACACAAAAAAAAGCCCGCCAGAAGGCGGGCGATACGGATGGCAGTGACGCGCCTACATCAGGCGGCGGCAGACTCCGCAGGCGGATGTCGCATCGGTCCGTCGATCTGGACGGGAACCATGTCGGTCAGCAGGAATAGGCCGGCGGTCAATGTAAGCTCGTTGTCGAAGGGCAAGTACGCGCGTAGCCTGACCCCCAGGAAACTGCTATGCTCAGTCGATGAAGCAGGCCAAGAGCAACATTGAAGCTGTTGCGCGCGATTTATGTGAACGCCAGTTGCGGCAAGCTAGAGTACCCGCCGACGAGCTTTCGTACGCCGTCGATCGTTATTGGCATTGTGTCGCTGCCGAGCTTGAAGCCGGCATGCTCGGTGATGATGGTACTTATGTGACCAAATTCGATTTGGAACAGGGTATCGACGCATTCCGCGACTGGCATCGCAGGCATCCTGCCGTATAGGACGAATGGGCCGCCGAGGTGGCGGCAAGTCGGTCGATTAATCCGCCTTCACACCGGATGAGATCCTCGATGATGTCGTCGTCGGTCATGGGCGGCTCCCGAGCTTGGCTTCGATGCGCCGGAGCATGTCGAGCTGGGCGGATGCCCGCTCCTCGATACGCGCCAACCGCTCGACGATGGCTTCGAGCCGGCGGGCATCCTCCGCGTCCTTGGT
>VGEI01000610.1 GCA_016869415.1 Alphaproteobacteria bacterium | reverse complement strand
TGCGTAACGATCCCGAGGCGGCCAAGCGTTACGCCGTCAAGGCGATCAACCGGGCGCTGCAGGGCATCACCGTGCCGACCGTGGTGCATCTCTGCTTTGGCTACGGCCTGGTCGTTCCGGGTGAGACCAAGCCGAAGGACTACGCCTTCCTGGCCGAGCTCGCCGAGAGCACCGCCTCGCAGATCTCGATCGAGTCAGCCCAGCCCAAGCTCGATCTTGGCGTGCTGCGCGATCTGTCGAGCAAGATGGTGATGCTCGGCGTGATCGATCTCGCCGACCTCAAGGTCGAGAGCGCCGAGACGGTGGCGGCGCGCATCCGCGCCGGTCTCAAGTTCACCCGGCCCGACCGGTTGGTCGCCGCACCCGATTGCGGCATGAAGTACCTGCCGCGCGAGGTCGCCTACGGCAAGCTCAAGGCCCTGGTCGAGGGCGCTGCCCTGGTGCGCCGCGAGGTGTCCTGATCCCACCGCCACGCTCAAAGCGTAGCCGCGGGTTTCCAGGCGGCCAGCGAAACGACGGAGCGCTTCGGCGGGGCCGCACCTTTTTGCGACACTGGGCGCTTACGGGCGCCAGAGAATCCGCTGGGCCTCTTGAACCGCGTCGCAGCGGCTGATGCCGATGTCGCGGAGCGTACAATCGTCCATCGCCAGAAGCTGCTGACGCATGCGCGATCGCTCGCGGCGGCTTTGCCAGGCGCCCGCGACTGCGCTGAGCACTGTCCTGCACGCGCCGACGGCGCTCGCCAGCAGCGTCCACCCCTTCTGGACAGCTCGCCAAACATGGTCGTAGCCGACACCGCTGCCAGTCTGATGCCGGGACGTGAGAGTCGCGGCAGCTGTCCGGGCGTGGTGAAAGTCGAAAGGCATGGCAGAAACCTCGTCTGTCTGTGCGCGGAAGGCACGGGACCCTATCTACAGCCGGGCCCGCTCCTCTATTCCCCAGTTTCCGTCGACCCAGCCATGTCCGGAGCGCCGGAATAAACCCCTTCGCTCCGCAGTAGATGTCGCCGCCGGGCTTGAAGCGCCGGCAAACGCTGCATGGGGTCGGCTATGGGCGACGCAACGAACATCCTGTTGGCGCTCTCGGTCATGACTATCGGCCTGGAGGTATTGCTCTTTGTTTTCAAGGGTCCCTTCCAGCGCGCCGACCAGTCGCAGGCCCTGCAGGCGCGGATCGGCGCTGCACAGGCCGAGGTGGCGCAAGCCCAACAGCAGGTGGCGGCGCGCCAAGCCGAGAAGGCGACAGCCGACATCGACCTGGCGAAAGCCCGCGCGGCGCTGAAACAGGCTGAGGACGATCTGGCGGCAGGCCGCAGGCCGCGGGAGGTGCTGGTCCACCGAATCGGTGCGCCGGCCGGGGGAACGTTGTTCCAAGCCAATGTGGCCAAGGTACTGCCAACCGCGCCGGAGCCGAACCAGGCGCTCCTCTGGTCCTACGACAATGTCGTCGAGCTTCACGCCGGCGACGCGGCAACCGCCCGCAAGGTCGCGTCCCGGGCTTTCCCGGCTAAGGCAGGCTACACGCTCGGCGAGTTCCAGCGCGTCGACCTGCCGGCGGTCTTTGCCCCGAGCGCGGCCTCGCCGCGTGAAGCCGCCTGACGCCGATGAGTGCCGCACTCTGGTTCGGTCTGGCAGTTTTCGGCGGCTGGTTCGCTTGGTCGATGCGCCGGCTGCAGCTCTATTGGGAAACCGGGCAAGAGCGCATCACCACCCTTGGCGCTGCCTTGCGGCAGGCCCAGGGAAAACTGGCGCGTGAGACTCAGACCATGGAGAGGCTGACGGGTGACATCAAGGTCGCCCGCCGGCAGGCGGAGACCGCCCGCAGCGACGAACGCGCAGCGCGGCGGCAGAGGGAGGAGATGACGCCACCGGCGCCAATGGAGATCTTCGTG
>VGEI01000609.1 GCA_016869415.1 Alphaproteobacteria bacterium | reverse complement strand
GGTGCGCGATGCCAAGGGTCAGAAGATGTCGAAGTCCAAGGGCAACGTCATGGACCCTCTGGAGCTGATCGACAAGTTCGGTGCCGATGCCCTGCGGTTCACGCTGACCGTGCTCGCTGTGCCGGGGCGCGATATCAAACTCTCCGAGAGCCGGGTCGAGGGCTATCGCAACTTCGCCACCAAGCTGTGGAACGCGGCGCGTTACTCAGAGATGAACGGCTGCGCAGTGCCCACCGGGTTCAGTCCGGCCTCAGTGTCGCTCAAGGTCAACCGCTGGATAGCGGGTGAACTGCGCCGGACCGCGGCAGCATTCGAAGAAGCGATCGCCGGTTTCCGCTTCAACGATGCAGCAGGCGTACTCTACAAGTTCCTATGGAACAACTTCTGCGACTGGTATCTCGAGTTCACCAAGCCGGTACTGCACGGTACGGATGAGGCTGCGAAGGCCGAGACGCGCGCCGTCACTGCGTGGGTGCTGCGCGAGATTCTGAAGCTCCTCCATCCGATCATGCCGTACATCACGGAGGAGCTGTGGGAGCGTCAGGGCGGGCAGGGGATGCTGATTACCGCGGCGTGGCCCGATCTGGCGACGATCACTGCCGACAAGGCGGCTGACGACGAGATGGGTTGGGTGATCGAGGTCATCACCCAGATCCGCACGCTGCGCTCGGAGATGAACGTGCCGGCGGCGGCGCGTCTTGCCTTGTCATTCAAGGATGCAGGCCCGTCAGCGCGCGAGCGGCTGGAACGGCATCGCGACATCCTCAAGACGCTGGCCCGGCTCGACGGTATCGAAGCGGCGGGCGACGCTGTGCCGAAGGGCGCGGTTCAACTTGTCGTGCCCGATGCGACGCTGCTGCTTTCGCTGGCCGGTGTGATCGACGCCAATGCCGAGCGCGCCCGGTTTAAAAAGGAGATCGGCAAGCTCGATGGCGACATTGCCGGGATCGACCGCAAGCTGGCAAACAAGGATTTCATCGCCAAGGCCGATCCGGACGTTGTGGAGGAGAACCGCGAGCGCCGGATCGATGCCGAAGCAGCCAAGGCCCGGCTGACTACGGCGCTGCAGCGGCTGGAGAGCCTGTAGCGCCATGTCCGACGTGCTGACCAACGATGATCAGGAGCTCATAGAGGCAGCACGACGCGTCATCACAGAGCGCTACAAGGAGAACCGGCACCATATCGGCTCGGCTCTGCGAACCAAGTCGGGGCGGGTCTTCACCGCGGTTCATCTCGATACGTATGTCGGCCGTGCCTCGGTCTGTGCCGAGGCGATTGCCGTCGGCCAGGCAATGACCGCTGGCGAGGCCGATATCGAGACTATCGTCTCGGTCCGTCACCCGCGGCCCCGCGAGACCTATCGCGAGATCCAGGTCGTCTCGCCCTGCGGCATTTGTCGCGAGATGCTGGCTGACTTCGCGCCCCAGTGCCGTGTGATCCTTCCGGCGGACAAGGGTCTGGCCAAGCCGCTTGTCACCGAACTCTTGCCCAACAAATATTTCCGTAGAACCTGATATGAGCATCGCGCCAGAGATCTTCATGCGCCGGGCCATTGCACTCAGCCGTGAACGGTCGGCGACGGGCGAGGGCGGGCCGTTCGGCGCGGTGGTGGTGCGCGATGGCACGATCATCAGCGAAGGCTGGAACCAGGTCGTCGGCGGCAACGATCCGACTGCGCACGCCGAGATCGTTGCCATCCGGCGGGCCTGCGCGCACCGCGGATCGTTCAGCCTCGATGGTTGCGAGATATACACCAGCTGCGAGCCGTGTCCGATGTGCCTGGCTGCCATCCTCTGGGCGCGTATCGGCCGCATCTACTACGCCAACACGCGGGTGGACGCCGCGGCGATCGGCTTCGACGACGACTATTTCTATCGCGAGGTGGCGAAGCCAATGGAGA
>VGEI01000608.1 GCA_016869415.1 Alphaproteobacteria bacterium | reverse complement strand
CCGCCTCAAGTCCGCGGTGGACGACGGGCGTCCGGGCAAGGGGATCGATCCCAATCTTCTGGCCAAGGCCGAGAAGGCGATGGAGGACGTTAAACCGCAAGTCGAAGCCCACATGAAGAACGAAGTGGCGCGGCTGAGTGAGCTGATGGCGAAGGTCACGGCCTCCGGCGGCCAGGATCGCGCAATCCTCGAGGAGATGTATCGCACCGCCTTCGAGCTCAAAGGGCAGGGAACGAGTGCGGGGTATGGGATGCTGACGCGCTTCGGCGATTCGCTGTGCCGCTATATCGAGGCCCAGCAGAACATGGGCGCCAAGGAAGTCGCCATCGTAAAGGCGCACGCCGACTCGATCGCGGCAATCATGGGGCGGGCAATCAAGGGCGATTCGAATCCCATCGGCCTGGCCATCGCGGCCGAGCTCGAAAAGGTGGTCGGCCGCCCGACCTGACGGCCCGGCTGGTACCGTATAATGAGGGCGGCGGATATCGCGCCGCCCTTTTCATTTGAAGGGTTTTCGAGCTTACACCCGTGACTGTTCACCTCATCAAGCTATGCGTCGGCATCTCCGAGCCCGACGAGCTCGCCGCCTGGCAGAAGAAGCGTTGGAACGACGCGAAGAAGGCGGGGCGCAAGCCCGAATGCCGCCACATCACTCGCAACATGCCGAAGCGTGCCGAGGAGATCCTCGACGGCGGCTCGCTCTACTGGGTGATCAAGGGCGTGATCCGCGTGCGCCAGAGAATCATCGGGGTGGAGCCGATCGTCCACGAGGGAGAGCCGCATTGTAAGCTTGTGCTCGACCGCAAGCTGGTTCGCGTCATGCCGCGGGCCATGCGGGCCTTTCAAGGGTGGCGTTACCTGGAAGCGTCGAGCGCGCCCAAGGATCTCGGTGAGGCCGGCAAGGGTGCTGCCGACATGCCGCCCAGGATGGTCGAGGAGCTGCGCGAGCTTGGACTGCTCTGATGCGCTGCGGCGCCTGGCTTCTCCCCGTCTTCTTCCTTCTTGCGGCTTGCGCGGCCGAGAAGGAGCCGGACGACGGCGCGCTGCGCGAGGCGGTGGAGCGCATGCACAACGAATGGGTTGCCGAGCGCCGCAAAGACCAGAAGGCGCAGGTCCCGGACCTTTATCGCCGCCTGCCCAACGTCAACCTGGCATTTGAGGCGAACCTGGCGCTACGTATCACCTCGGTGCGCAAGGTGTCCTGCAAGCGGACGGGCGATACGCGCCTGGGCCATGTCTGCCGCGTCGTGGTCGGTGCGTCTCTGGCCGGCCGCGCACCGGTGACACAAAATCTCGAGGGCCGCTTCGTGCGGGGTCTGAACGGCTGGCATGTGCGCGATCTTGTCGTGCTCGAAGCACCGGCGGCCAGCTCGGCCAACTAGACGGCGAATTCGGACCGTCGATAGCCCTGCAGATAGAGGAGCGCCGTTAGATCGCCATGGCGGATCGAGACGTCGGCGGCTGTCGCCAGCGCCGGCTTGGCGCGGAAGGCGACGCCCAGGCCGGCGGCCTTGATCATGTCGAGATCGTTGGCGCCGTCGCCGACCGCCACCGTGGCGCTCAGCGCGATCCCATGTTCGTGCGCGAGCCGTTCCAAGGTTGTCCGCTTTCCGGCCCGGTCGAAGACGGGTTCGCTCACCGTGCCAGTGAGCTTGGGCCCGTCGACTTGCAGATGATTGGCGTAAGCGTGGTCCGCGCCGAGCATGGCTCGCACACGCTCGACAAAGACCCGGAAGCCGCCGGATACGATGGCGGTCAGGGCGCCGTGCTGACGCATCGTGGCGATCAGCGTCCGCGCTCCGGGCATGAGCTTCAGGCCGGCATAGGTTCGCTCGAGGATCTCCGCGTCGAGGCCTCTGAGCATGGCCACGCGCTCGCGCAGCGAGCCGGCGAAATCCAGCTCGCCGG
>VGEI01000607.1 GCA_016869415.1 Alphaproteobacteria bacterium | reverse complement strand
GGCGGCTCGCTGGTGCTCGACGAGCGGCTGGAGGCGGCGCTCGTGCGTCAGCACGAAACGATGCCGCGCCAGACGACCTATCTCGCGCCGGATGAGCTCTCGGCCCTGCTGAAGCCGATGCAGGCTTTGTTGCCGGGAACTCTGCGCGGCATGGTCTCCGGTCTGCAGCCTGCGAGCGACAGCGAAGGACTCGATGGCGAGACAATCTCGCTCTCGCAGGTCGAGCCCGGTGCCGGCGATGGCTTCAACCCTGGTGCGAACACGAGCAACGGGCATGCGGTGACGCCGCTCGAACCGGGCGACATCGGCAGCGGCCTCGGTCGCCTGGGGGCGCTGGGCTATACGAGCCTCGCGTTCAGCACGCCCGAGCCGGTGTTCGACGACAGCGAAGAAATTCTTTCCAGCACAGGCGCCGGTGGCGGGGACGGCAGCACGCCCGGCGGGGAAAATCCCGGCGGCGAGGATCCGGGCGGCGGTTCGACGCCCACCATCTCGATCTCGGACGCAACCGTCATCGAAGGCGATACCGCAGTCTTCACCATTTCGCTGTCGAAGCCGACGACGGAGGACCTGGTCGTCCTGGTGACGACACAGGATGACAGCGCACATGACGGCGTCGGCGAGAGCGGCATCGGCATCCCCGACTATACCCAGGTGATAGAGACGATCACGTTCCGTGCCGGGGAGACCACCAGACAGATCTCGATCAGCACGATCGATGACGACATCTTCGAGCCGACCGAGAGATTTGTTGTCACCGTGTCGAGCGGCGGCAAAAGCCAATCCGGGGCCGGTCAGATCCTCAACGACGACTTCGATCCCTCGGCGGGCGAAACCACCGCGCTGGGTCGCGAGGCCGGCATCGAGGCGGTCGGCGGCGCGGTCAGCGCCGGCACCGATGCCGCCGGAGACGGTGAGATCGCCGAGGGCACGTTGAACCTGAGCTTCGGCGTGGATGGGCCGGCGGCAAGCGGCGCGTTCACCTGGTTGACCACGGTGAGCGTCGATGATCCCGAAACCGCGGCGCCGAACGATTGGGCGGCGACCTCCGGCGGTCAACCGGTCATCTGGCAGGTCTCGGCCGATGGACTTGAGCTTCGCGCCATCATCGATGGCGACGAGCATGACGGCCAGCTTGTCGCGACGCTGAAGGCCGTGCTCGACGGCGATGGGCCAGGCACCGGCGTTGCGTTTCGCTACGAGCAGATCGCGCCGTTCGATCACCCCGATGCCGGCGAGCGCGAGGCCGACGATCCGATTCGGCTCGACGTCGGCTTCACGATCAAGGACGCGAGCGGCAGCCAAAGCAGCGGCCATCTCAGCCTCACCATGCTCGACGATGCGGGGGATGGTGTCACGCTTGCCAAGGCCGACACCGTGATCTCCGGTGCCAATCAGTTCAACCTCGCTTTCGTGATCGATGTCTCGAACAGCATGAGCGCCGAGATCCCGAGCGGCGAGACCAGGCTCGAGGCCGCGATCACCGCGCTTGAGGCGCTGCTGAACGAGACGCGCGCGGTCGGCGTGGTCGGTCCGATCCTGATCTCGGCATTCCAGGGCAGGCTGGTGACATTTGGGCCGCCCGACGTGGTGGTGGCTCCCGTGGCGATCAACAAGACCTTTGCCTCGATCGGTGCGGCGCTGCAGGAAGTGGCGCCTGGCGTTACGGCGGTGCAGGCCTTTTTCGATCAGTTGTTGGCCGATCAGGATGACCCCGTGCCGAACTTCAGTGGCAATCTCGGCAGCACGCGCTATGAGGGCGGGCTCGATGCCGCGGCCAACTGGTTCAGCGGCACGCTCAGCGGACCCGGGGTCGTTCAGCCAAGACCGCTCGCCGCCTCGGACAATCGGCTGTTCTTCCTGACCGATGGCGGCAACAACAATAGCGATGGCGGCTTCGATCCGAATGCCTTC
>VGEI01000606.1 GCA_016869415.1 Alphaproteobacteria bacterium | reverse complement strand
GAGGCCGCTAATACGGTCTATCGTCCTGACCAGGTCCTGACGATGATGGTGGGCCAGGCCACGAAGCTGGCGGGCCTCGGGATCGCGATTGGCGCCAGCGTGGCGTGGCTCATGGCGCCACTGCTCGACAGCCAGTTGTACGGCGTGCGGCCGATTGACCCGGCGACGTTTGTCGCCGTCCCGCTGCTGCTGCTCGACGTGGCGGCACTGGCCGCGCTGGCGCCGGCGCGAAAAGCGATGCGAGTGGATCCCCTCGCTGCGCTGCGAATCGAGTGACGCTGTCCACGTACACAGCCACGGAGATCACGGAAGACACGGAGCACATTCTTCAATGCAGGCAGGACGCTCAGCCACGGGCTGGAAGAAGAAGCTCCGTGGCCTTTGTGTCCTCCGCGGCTGACTTCAGAGTCCGAATCGCGAGAGCCGGAACGTCGACAGCAGATCGACGTCGATCCCGTCCAGGATCTCCGATGCCGCCAGCCGCCCGATGATCGGCGCCATCGTCATGCCGCTGTGCATGACGGTCACATACAGCCCTGGGGCCTGTGGCGCATAGCCCACAATGGGCCGATCGTCTTTCGGCAAAGGACGCCAGCCAAGCGTGACGCGATCGAACGCGTCGGGAAGATCCGGGAGGAAGCGCCGCGCATTCGACAGCAGCTTCAGCCCCATCGCCTTCGACTGGTCGGTGGTGGGGGATCCGCCAAACCCATCGGCGGTGAGAATGCGGCCATCGGCCGTCTGTTTCATGTGGGCGCCTGGCGCCAGCACCACACGGCCGAGCAGCCGGGGCAACGGCGTCGTGTGCGCAATGAGACCGGGAGAATCTTTGAGCGGGACGGTCACGCCGGCGAGCGCGGCGACTCGGCCGGTGTCCACGCCGCAGGCCACCACGACGGTCTCAGCCGGCAGCGATCCCTGACTCGTCGTCACTCCGCTGATCCGGCCGGCGGTTCGCTCGATGCCCTTGACCTCTGTCTGCGTGAGCACGCGCGCGCCAAGCTTTCTGGCGCGGGCGACGAGCACGCGCACCGCGTTGACCGGATCGACGTGCCCCTCTTGGTCGCAGTACGCCGCGGTCACCACCGGGCCTGGCCTGACCTTGGGCTCGAGGGTATTGAGTTCAGCGGCCTCGATGAGACGCGTCCCATACCCCCACACCTGATGGAAGGCGACGTTGTCCTTCAACGCGGCTGCCCGTTTCGCATCGTCGTGCCACTCGACGCTGCCACCCCATTGCACGGCCAGGCCGCCGTCGAGCTCGGCGTCGAGGTGCCGATACGCCATCAGTCCCAGTCGATTGAGCTCGAAGTACGGACGCGGCCGTTTGGAGTAGTTGGCGTTGAGCCACGCAAACGAGTTCGCCGTGGCGCCGGTGGCGATGTCGTGCTTCTCCACCACCGTCACGTCGGCGCCGCGCCTGACGAGGTGATACGCGATGGAGGCCCCGAGGATGCCGCTGCCAACGATGACAACCCGGCGCGGCGCCGCCCACACGCGCGGCACACCACTCAACGCCACGCCCGCCATCACCTGCAGCCACTCGCGACGCCGCATGCCTTCACTCCTCTCCGGACCGGTCTCAGCCCAGCGGTGCGATTATAGAGGACTTCCCGACCCGGACACACCGAAGCGAATAATCAGCCGTGCTGAAGGCCGAGGACTCACGTGCTCTGCGGCAACAACTCGAGACAGAGGCCCAGGAGGCCGCCATCAAGGTGCTCCGCGGCTACAGCCAGCGAGCGGCGAGGGCGTGGGGCATCGCGATCGACGCCGCCGCTGACAAGGGCGATCACCGGCCGGCCAAGGATCTGCTGTTACACACCGGCGCCATCGAGCCTGTTGGGGACGAGGGTGGCACCACGCGTGTCGCGATCTTCGTCGGATCGCCGGAGCGCCCGCTCGACGGGCAGCCGCCGATGATCATCG
>VGEI01000605.1 GCA_016869415.1 Alphaproteobacteria bacterium | reverse complement strand
CAGCGCATCGACGCCGATCATGCCGCCGGAACGGATGGCATAGGCCGCCTGCAGGTAGGCGATGATGACGATGGCCATCGAGACCATCTCCGGCGTGCCCTTGACCGGAGAGTTGAAGATCACGCGGCCGATGACGTCGGCGCAGACGAGAAAGGACAGCAGGAAGCCGAGAGCCGCCGCGATCATAAGCAGGATTCGCGCGACCCGGTCAAGATAACGGTCGATCATGCGGGCGCAATGCCTGGGGAAATTAGGAAACGGTCCGGCCCGCCATCCGCCACGGTGAAGCGAATGGCGGGCCGGTCAGGCGGTTACTTGATCTCGTAGCGCACCGGCCATTTGTGGCCGAGCTTCTCCGCCTCCTCGAGCGCCAGCTTGAGAACCTGCGTGCCCGGCAGGCCCGCCTTGTCGAGCTCCGTCGCCTTTTCCTGCGGCCAGCCCGTGAGCGACTTGGCCCAGTCCGCCTTGACCGAATCCGGGACCTGCTTGACCACGGCGCCGGCCGTCTTCAACTGCTCGAGCTGCTTGGGGTAGTTCTCCTCGTTGACCGTTCCGGTCCTGGCCTCGTACTCGCGGGCCACTTCCTGGATCACGTTACGGACGTCGGCCGGCAGCCGTCCCCAGCGCGTCCTGTTGACGGTAAGCCCGTGCCAGGTGATCGCGCCGAAGCCGATCTCGGTGTAGTACTTGGCGACCTCGTGATACTTGAAGTTGACGACGCCGGACGGGAACATGATCCAGCCGTTGTAGACGCCGGTCTGCATCGCCGTATAGCCCTCCGGCAGCGATGACTGCACGCCGACCACGCCGGCATACTCCAGCCACTTGAGGTTCAGGCCGGCCCCCGCGATCTTGCGGCCCTTGAGGTCGGAGACGCTGTTCCACTCGAATGTGGTGTTGAGGTTGTAGCCGTTGTCGGCGATGAGGCCGAGCAGGATCTGGCTGTACTTGTCCTCGAACACCTTGCCCATGAACGGCACCTTGTCGTACACGGCCCGCGCCAGCTTGACGCTGGCCACCGGGCTCATCGTGCCGAAGGGCAGCATGACCTGGAAGGCATGCAGAGGCAGGTTCGACGGCTCGAAACAGAAGCAGTAGCCGCCGATGTCGATGATGCCGGACTGCACGCCCTCGAGGGTGTCGGCGACCTTGACCAT
The DNA here is from genome assembly GCA_016869415.1 of Alphaproteobacteria bacterium. Taxonomy (GTDB): domain Bacteria; phylum Pseudomonadota; class Alphaproteobacteria; order CACIAM-22H2; family CACIAM-22H2; genus VGEI01. The sequence goes on along the minus strand of VGEI01000605.1, from coordinate 780 downwards.
CGAGCCGCCGTAGCCCTCGATGAATTCGACCTTGTGCGGGGTCCGGGCGGCGACCCGCTTGCTTACCTCCGGCACGAAGAAATTCTGCATCAAGTTGACGTAGGTGTTGGCGTTCGGATGCCCGGAGGCGATCCGCAGCCGGATGTCCTCTGCGCCCGCCGGCGCCGCGAGGATGGCGCCGGCGGCGAGCGCCGCCAGCGATGTCAGGATTGCCGATGCACGCATCTCTATCCTCCCCGGATGGTCTATTGTCGGGGCCGGCAGGCCCCGGGTTGCGCCTGGCGGCGCCTGCTGCGCCGTACTATTGACCAAGCGATAATTAAGTATACGGTCTGCCGCCGCCGCCGGCAAACGGGAGTATGAAGCGGCGGCTGGCGCGCCGGCAGCGAAGCGAGGGAGGGAGACGATGCAGACGAAACTGGTGCGGTTCTACCAGCCGGGTGGGCCGGAGGTTCTGAAGCTCGATACGGCGGAGCTCGGCTCCCCGGGTCCGGGCGAGGCGCTCATCCGCCATGTCGCGATCGGCCTCAACTACATGGATGTCTATCACCGCTCGGGTGCCTATCCGCTGCCGCTGCCGTCTGCGTGCGGCGGCGAGGCGGCGGGGATCGTCGAGGCGGTCGGCGCCGGTGTCTCGGAGGTCGCGCCGGGCGACCGCGTCGTCTATGCCGGTGGCGCGCCGGGTGCCTACGCCGAACGGCGGCTGTTTCCGGCGGCCCGCCTAGTGCGGATTCCCGACGGCGTCTCCGACGAGATCGCCGCAGCGGTCCTGCTCAAGGG
>VGEI01000604.1 GCA_016869415.1 Alphaproteobacteria bacterium | reverse complement strand
GCCTGCGCTGGACCTCGGCGCGGTAGAACGCGCGCCACGTCAACAGCTCATCCGGGGTCATGCGCGTGAGCCGACGGTCACCGATGGCATAGTCCAGCACGTCGCGCCGGCCCTCGATCAGCGCCTCGACCGCTTACAGCACGTTGCGCGCATGGCTGCGCGTGTCGATGGCAACCGAGGCGCCGGCCAGGTCTGGCTTGATGCGGACCGAGCCGGTGAACACCGTATGCTTCTCGCTGCCCTTGGTGACCTGGCCGGCGAGCGTGTACAAGCCGCCGACATTGATGGCCGTGGTGCTGGCCGCGACCGTGACAGTGAAAGCATCGCCATCCGCCGTGGCATTGAAGCTGTAGCGTTGCGCCGAATTGACTAGCTGGTAGCTGAGCGACCAGCCGGCCGAGGCCGGATAGTGCGCCAGGTCCTCGCGCCGCCAGGTCCAGGTGTCGCCGGCGACGAGCACCGATGGCTCGGCGGTCGATGCGAGAGTCATTCAGCTTCTCAAAATGATGTGGTGCCGCTCAAACGGAGAGACAACAAAGCCAGCGCAGAGGTCAGTGAACCGCCCCGGGTTTCCCGGAGGCTCCGACTTGTGAGAAGAAGGAGCTGTCATGGGAACACAAACGACACGATATCCGTCGGAGGTCCGTGAGCGTTCCGTCCGTCTGGTTCTGGATCATCAGGCCGAGCATGGCTCGCAATGGGCGGCGATCAGCTCGATCGCGACGAAGATCGGCTGCACGGCGGAGACATTGCGCCGTTGGGTTCGGCAGGCGGAGCGCGACAACGGATCCCGGCCTGGCCCGAGCACGGACGACCAGGCTCGGCTGAAGGCTCTGGAGTGGGAGAACCGTGAGCTTCGGCAAGCGAACGAGATCCTGCGCAAGGCGTCGGCGTATTTTGCCCAGGCGGAGCTCGACCGCCCGTTCAAGCGATGATCGCCTTCATCGACGATCATCGAGGTGCCTATGGGGTCGAGCCGATCTGCGAGGTGCTGCCGATCGCCCCGTCGACTTACCATGCCCATGCTGCCAGGCGGCGCGACCCGGCGAAGCTGTCGACCCGGGCGCGCCGGGACGCCGCCCTGAAGGAAGAGATCCGGCGGGTGTTCGAGGAGAACTTCGGCGTCTACGGGGCGCGCAAGGTCTGGCGCCAGCTCCGCCGCGAGCGACAAGAGGTCGCCCGCTGCACGGTGGCTCGGCTGATGAAGGCCATGGGCCTGCAGGGGGTGATCCGGGGCCGGACGGTGCGCACGACGGTGAGCGACAAGGCGGCTCCTTGTCCGCTCGACCGAGTGAACCGGCAGTTCCGCTCGCCCCGGCCGAACGCGCTCTGGGTGTCGGACTTCACCTACGTCGCGACCTGGGCGGGCTTCGTCTACGTCGCCTTCGTGATCGACACCTATGCGCGCCGGATCGTCGGCTGGCGGGCGAGCCCCACCGCCCATGCCAGCTTCGTGCTCGATGCCCTGGAGCAGGCCCTGCATGACCGCCGGCCGGTGCGCGGCGGCGGGCTCGTCCATCACTCCGACCGCGGCGTGCAGTACGTCTCGATCAAGTACACCGAGCGCCTGGCCCAAGCCGGGGTCGAGCCCTCCGTCGGCAGCGTCGGCGACAGTTATGACAACGCCCTCGCCGAGACCATCAACGGCCTCTACAAGGCCGAGGTCATCCACCGGCGCGGACCCTGGAGGAACTTCGAAGCCGTCGAGTTCGCCACCCTGCAATGGGTCGACTGGTTCAACAATCGAAGGCTGCTCGAGCCGATCGGCAACATCCCGCCGGCCGAAGCCGAACAACGCTACTATGAAGCCTTGCGCAAGATGCCATTGGCCGCCTGACGCAAACCAAATAGCCTCCGGGAAACCCGGGGCGGTTCAGTCCAGGCGAACGGCTTTGGGTGGTGATTGTGGCGCTCGACATAGGCATCGATCTGCTCCCTGACTT
>VGEI01000603.1 GCA_016869415.1 Alphaproteobacteria bacterium | reverse complement strand
TTTTTATCCCTAGTGTATGTTTCCCTTGTAGATTCAAAGGATTAGATAAAATTTGTGAGGCTCGTCGATGCCTGAGATCTCGGTAAAGGGCAAGTTTGGCGGTACCTTCAAAGCGTATCTTGCACGGCCTACGGCGCCGCCGGCCGGGGTCAAGAACATGCCGGGTATCGTTCTAATCCAAGAAATCTTTGGCGTGAACGACGTCATGCGGCGCCTGGCGGATGACTACGCCAAGCAGGGTTACATCGTCCTCTGCCCGGATCTGTTCTGGCGCATCAAGCCCGGCATCCAGATCACCGACAGGACCCAGCAAGAATGGGACCTGGCCTTCTCGCTATTCCAGCGCTTCGACCAGAACAAGGGGATCGAGGATTTAGGCTCGACGATGGACGAGTTGCGCCGCACCCCGGGCTGCTCGGGCAAGGTCGGCGCCGTGGGCTACTGCCTCGGCGGCAAGCTCGCCTACATGATGTCGACGCGGACCACGATCGATTGCTCCGTCGGCTTCTATCCGGTGGCCCTCGATGCCGCGCTCAACGAATCCGGCAAGATCCGCAAACCGCTGATGCTCCACATCGCCGAAGAAGACCAGTTCGTTCCGCACGACGTGCAGGACAAGATCGTCACCACGCTTGGCAAGAACCCGCTGGTCGTGCTGCACAAATACGCTGGCATGAATCACGCCTTTGCGCGCGAGGGTGGCAAGCATTTCAACGCCGACAACGCCCGCGTCGCCAACAAGCGCACGGCTGACTTCATCGGCAAGAACCTCTACGTCTAGGTCACACACCGTCGACGGCGACGATATTCATCGCCGCCGCGCCGGCGCGGGCCCGTCGCGCCGCGGTATATTCGACCGAGGTGTAGAAATTCCGCGCCGCCTCGAGCGACGGGAACTCAATGATCACGACCCGGTTCGGCCGCCAGTCGCCCTCCAGCACCGCCGTCGCGCCGCCGCGCGCCAGGAAACGGCCGCCGTGCTTGGCGATCGCGCCCGGCGTCAGTTTCTTGTATTCCTCATACTTGGCCGGATCGAGAATCTCGGCGTCAGCGATGACATAGGCGACCATGCCGGTTTCCCCCTCGCAGATATCAGGTGGCAGCATGCCGGACACGGCGCGGTGAGACAATGTCGGCCTGTATCGCCCTGATCGTCGCTGCCGGGCGCGGCACACGCGTCGGCGGGCCCCTGCCCAAACAGTACCGCTCCATCGGTGGAGAGCCGGTCCTCCGCCGGACGATACAGGCATTCCACCGCCACCCACGGGTGAATCACGTGCGCGTCGTCATCCGCGGCCAGGACCGGCCGCTCTATGACGCAGCAACGGCAGGGCTCGCACTCCTGCCACCTGTCGAAGGCGGAGAGACGCGGCAGGAATCCGTGCACCGCGGCCTGGAGAGCTTGACCGAACTGGCCCCGGGGCATGTCCTGATTCACGATGGAGCGCGGCCGTTCGTCACGTCCGCCGTGATTGACCGCGTCCTCGACGGCTTGGCGCGGTTTCCAGGCGCAATCGCCGCCCTGCCGCTGACCGACACGATCAAGCGCACGGCCACCGGCGAGACGACGATCCAGGAAACCGTCGACCGCCGCGGCCTCTGGCGCGCCCAGACACCGCAAGGTTTTCGCTTCGCCGCGATACTGGCCGCACACCGCGCCGCGGTTGCAGCCGATCTTACCGACGACGCCGCGGTTGCCGCGCAGGCTGATCTCGATGTCGTCATGGTGCCTGGCAGCGAGGAGAACGCGAAAATCACCACCGACGAAGACTTACGGCGCGCCGAGCGTGCCGCCGATGCTGCCCTTGAGCTCCGTGTCGGCCAAGGCTTCGATGTCCACCGCTTTGGCCCTGGAGACAGTGTCCAACTCTGCGGCGTGCGCATCCCTCACGACCGGAGCCTTGAGGGCCACTCGGACGCAGATGTCGGGCTACACGCGGCCACGGATGCCATCC
>VGEI01000602.1 GCA_016869415.1 Alphaproteobacteria bacterium | reverse complement strand
CGAGCTTTCTGGCCAGGGCGACCTTGGCCCGCTTGGCGCCTCGTCGACGTGCCACACCCATGGCCCAGGCCTTCACGGAAGACCAGGCGGCGGCTCGGGTCATCATGACGTGAGCGGCGCTGAAGAGGGCGACACGAACCGAGGCATCGCCCGCCTTGCTGATGGGGCCACTTCGGTCGGTCTCGCCGGACTGATGGCGCCTGGGGGTCAAGCCGAAGCAGGCGCCGACCGACTTCGACGATCGGAAGCGTTCCGGCTGATCGACCGCGGCGCGGAAGGTGAGAGCGACGATCGGCCCGACACCGGGGATGCTCATCAGCCGGTGGCAGACCGGGTTGGCCTTGGTGGCGCTGCGGATCTGCCTATCGACCGGGGCCAGCTGGTCGCGCAGGGCCGCTCTCACCTGCAGCAGCGGCTCGATGATGCCTGGCAGGGCGGGGTGGCCGGCGATCAGGTCACGGATGGCGAGATCCCAGCCTCCCCGCAGCAGGCGCGGCGCCCGCAGGCCGAAGCCGCGCAAGAGGCCTCGCACACTGTTCTCCACGTCGCGCAGCCGGCGAACGAGGGTGGAGCGAGCCGTCAGCAGGGCTCTCTGTTCCCGGGCCTCCATCGTCTTGACATGGACCGGTCGGAACCAGCCCGTGCGGAGCAGCGTCGCCATGCCACGGGCGTCGTTGCGATCGGTCTTGGCGATCATGGCCGAGAGCGCGGCACGGACATGCCGGGTCTCCATCAGCGTGGCGGTGAGCTGGTGCTCGGCCAGGCCGCGAACGAGCCACTCCGAGAGGGGACCGGCTTCCAGGCCGATGCTGCACAGGGACGCAGCATAGGGCATCAGAAGAGCGGCGATCTCCTGAGGCTCGCTTCGCACCGCCACTTCGAGAACCACATCACCATCACGATCGAGAACGCAGATCGCGGTCTTCTCCAGCGAGACATCCAAGGCAGCGAACAAGTCCATAGCGGTCATCTCCTCTTCCAGGGTTGCTCCGACCAGGATCGCTCGGAGCGAGCCCAATGACCGCATCTCGAAGAACCCCTGGCGTTGAGGGTTGTGGGTTGATTCTCTGCCCTCTGGCGATGGCCGGAGGCGGGGATGGCGGGACGGGGTGGTTTCTTCGACACGGACGATCGGCTGGCGTGGCTTTCGGCGGCGGGGGATCCGCTGGAGCGGCTGGCGAAGGTCGTGGACTTTGAACTGTTTCGGTCGGAGCTCGAGGTTGCGCTCGCACGTTCTGATCGCTCGAAGGGCGGCCGGCCGCCGTACGACGCGGTCCTGATGTTCAAGGTTCTGGTGCTGCAGACGCTCTACACGCTGTCGGACGAGGCGGCCGAGTACCAAGTCCGGGACCGGCTGTCGTTCATGCGCTTCGTCGGTCTGGCGCTGCACGCAGGAGGCGGGATGCCACCCGCATCCTGGGTTCCCGATGCCAAGACGCTCTGGCTCTATCGCGAGCGGCTGGTGCGGGCCGGTGCGTTCGATTCTCTATTCGCCCGGTTCGACGCGGCGGTGCGGGACAAGGGCTACCTGGCGCTGGGTGGCCAGATCATCGATGCCACGGTGGTTGAGGCGCGCCGACCCCATCTCACCCGTGATGAGAAGGACACGATCAAAGGCGGCGGTGTGCCTGATGACTGGACGCCGGCACGGCGCGCCCAGATCGACACCGAGGGCCGCTGGACCATCAAGCGCGGACGCAAGCGTGAGGCGCCCGGCGGCGGTCAACCCCGTCAAGCGCTTGGCGCGATCGCGGTGCCGATGTTCGGCTACAAGAACCACCTCGGCATCGATCGGACCCACGGCTTCGTGCGCCGGTTCGTCGTCACCCACGCCGCGCGTCACGACGGCAGCCAACTCGGCGAGGTGCTCGATCGCTCCAACTTGGCGCGCAGCGTGTGGGCGGACACCGCGTACCGCTCCAAGGCGAACCTGGCGATGATGGAGCGGCGCGGCTTCT
>VGEI01000601.1 GCA_016869415.1 Alphaproteobacteria bacterium | reverse complement strand
GCGCTGCCATGGCGAACCTCCTGTCGTTCGCCATCCTCAGAATCACAAATCGCCCCGAGTCGGGAATCCCCTACGTGAGTCGCACTCACCCAGCATTGGTATTAGACGTGTACAGTTCTGCCGGACTTAACATCATGAATACAAAACGCACCGAGATTCTCGCAACTTGGATCGTCGTCTTCGCCCTGATCGGTGCAATGGCTGTGCATACCCTGCTGCCGCGTACACCGCCGCGCATGGAGCCCGGCGTGACGGCCGTCGGCCAGCATCGGGTTGCACCGCAGGCTGTCGCCGTGGGCGAGACGGATTGATGTTGGCACGTCGACAGCTCCTGATCGTGGCTGGCGCCGCGGTTCTGCTTCGGCCGCTGCAGGCGCTGGGCGCCCTGCTGCCGACGCCGGCCCAGACGACCGGGCCGTTCTATCCACGCGAGTTGCCGCTCGATCGCGACAACGATCTCGCCACGGTCGCCGGCGCACCCGCCGGGGCCAAGGGCGAACTGACGCATATCTTCGGGCGCGTGCGCGACGTCGAGGGGCGGGCGCTCTCCGGCGCGCGGGTGGAGATCTGGCAGTGCAACGCTTTCGGCCGCTACCACCATCCCGGCGATACACGCAACGCGCCGCTCGATCCAGGCTTTCAGGGGTTCGGCGAGACGCGGGCGGCGGAGGACGGAGGCTATCGCTTCCGCACCATCAAGCCGGTGCCCTATCCCGGGCGCACGCCGCACATCCATTTCGCCGTCACGGCGCCGGGCGGCGCGCGTCTGGTCACCCAGATGTACGTCGAGGGGGCTTCCGGCAACGAGCGCGACGGGCTGCTCAACTCCATCCGCGATCCGGCGGCACGGCGCAGCGTGATCGTGGCGCTGCGTCCCGCCCCCGAGATCGAGAGCGGGGCGCTGGCTGGCACGTTCGATATCGTGCTCGGTGGCAATGCGCTCTAGGAGCGCGATTCCTCTTCGAGTAACGACTGGACGGCGCGGAACAGCTCCATCCGGTTCTTCTCCATGATCACCGTGTGCGTCGCCTCGCCGAGCGCCACGTAGCGCTTGGTCGGCGCGTTCACCAGCAGCGGGAACAGGGCCTGCGCCATGTAGGGCGGGGTGTCGCGGTCCCATTCGCCATGGACGATGAGGGTGGGGACGGCGATCTTGGTGGGGTCGTAGTACGCCTTGCCGGCCGCCCAGAACTCGTTCGAGTCCTGGATGACGCCGTTGGGCGCGCGCAAGGCCGGCGGGTTCTGGGTCTTGCCCCACGGGTCGCTGGCGAAGGTGGCGTCGGCCCAGGCGTCGAACCAGCCGGGCGGGATCAGCGTCGCCTTGTTGTCCTCCGGCACGCCGTTGAGCCAGCGGCCGAGCGCCTGGTCGCGGGTGACCACGCGGTAGGCACCGAGCGGGCCTGCCCCGGCCGTGACCGGCGACGGCGTGGTGCGGATCCACTGCGGGGCGTAGAGGGCGAGCCGGTTGACCTTGTCCGGGTTCTGGGTGGTGTAGGTCGCCATCAGCGACGTGCCCCAGGACCAGCCGATCAGATTGACCTTCTGGATGCTGCGGCGCTTGAGAATGAAGTCGACGGCCGAGCCGATATCCTTGACCGCCGTCTCGCCGCGGGTCAGCGGGGCGCTCTCGGCTGCTGGCCGGTCCATTGCCGCTGGCCGGGTGGACTTGCCGTAGCCGCGCAAGTCGAGCAGATAGACATCGAAGCCGCGCGCGGCGATGAAGTCCATCCAGGATTGGCCATCGAGCCGCAGGTCGAACGCGGCGTGCGCCGGATAGGTCGCGCCGTGGACGAACAGCACAGTCCGTTCGGCGCGGAACTGGCTCATCTCGGCCGGCCGCTTGTTGCGCACGTAGATCTGGATGCCGGCATCCGTCGACGGGACCATGAACTCCTCCATGGCGAGCGACGGCATCCCCGGCGTGGAAGACTGGGCCTGGGCAAGGGCGGGTAGGGCCGCTCACAT
>VGEI01000600.1 GCA_016869415.1 Alphaproteobacteria bacterium | reverse complement strand
CGGGCGTGCTCAGCGGCGAGTTCTCGAGCACGCTCGCCACCGACAGCCTTCCGCTGTTGATCAGGCGCCGGGCGAAGGGCAGGCGTTCGGCCAGGGCCAGCACAGCGTCGCGGAACTGCCGGGCGACCGAGGTCTTAGGCGACATGAAATCGGTGCTACGTGAGGAGGCAAGGATGTTCTCGTCGGCCGCCGGGCCGCGCTCGGCATCGTAGCTGTCGAGCAGCCGCTCGGGCGCCTCGCCCTTCGCTACCAGGGCCAGCTTCCAGGCAAGGTTGTCGGCGTCCTGGACGCCGGAGTTGCCGCCGCGCGCTCCGAAGGGCGAGACCTGATGCGCCGAATCCCCGGCGAACAGCACGCGGCCGTGGCGGAACCGCTCCAGCCGCCGGCACTGAAAGCGGTAGACGCTCAGCCACTCGAACTCGAATCTGAAATCCGCTCCCAGTGCCGCCTTGACCCGCGGCGTCACGCGCTCGGGCTTGCACTCCTCGTCCGGGTCGGCGTCGGCACCGAGCTGGAAGTCGAGCCGCCAGACATCGTCGGCCTGTCGATGCAGCAGGGCCGAATCTCCCTTGTGGAAGGTGGGCTCGAACCAGAACCAGCGCTCGGTGGGCCCGCGCCGGCCGAAGGGCGGCTCGGGCAGGTGCAGGTCGGCGATCAGGAAGCGATCCTGGAACTCGCGGCCGATGAATTTCAGGCTCATCAACCGGCGGATGGCCGAGCGTGCCCCATCGGCGGCGATCAGCCAATCCGCTTCGAGGTCGTAAAGACCGTCCGGCGTCTCAACCGTCAACCGCACGCCGTCAGAGTGCGCGGCGATCCCCGTCACCTTGTTGCGCCAGCGGATCTCGACGCCTTGCTGTCCGCGTAGGCGCTCGAGCAGGAACTGCTCGACATAGTATTGCTGCAGGTTGATGAAGGCGGGGAAGCGGTGGCCGCCTTCGGGCTGCAGGTCGAAATTGTAGACCTCTTGGCCGCCGCGGAAGATGCGCCCGACCTGCCAGGTCACGCCCTTGTCGAGCATGGGCGCGGCGCAGCCCAGCCGGTCCCAGATCTCCAGCGTGCGCTTGGCCTGGCAGATGGAGCGGCTGCCCACGCTCACCGTGTTGTCGTCGTCGAGCAGCAGCACCTTTACGCCGCGCTGTGCCAGGTCGAGGGCGGCCGTCAGCCCGACGAGCCCGGCACCGACTACGACCACTTTATGGTGCGCCGGACGGGCGGCGTCCTGGTCTGGCGAGCGCTGATAGTCGAAGGCTGGATGGGCGAAGCGCGGCATCAGTCCTTGGGTCGCAGGTCGATCACCCGCTTGGCCTTGCCCATCGAGCGGGCAACGCCGCCGGAAGGCACTGGCCGCACTCGGGCCGAGATGCCGACATAGGACTTCACCAGCCCGGCGAGCTTGTCGGCGGCTGCAGCCTCGGCCTCGCTCTTGCCGATGAAGGCCGGCTTCGCCTCGACCACGATGTCGAGCACGTCGAGCCGGTCCTCGCGCCGCACCTCCAGCACGTAGTGCGGCGAGAGCTCCGGCACTTTGAGGATCAGCTCCTCGATTTGGGTGGGGAAGAGGTTGACACCGCGGATGATCAGCATGTCGTCGGTGCGGCCGGTGATGCGAGCCATGCGGCGCATCGAGCGCGCCGTGCCCGGCAGCAGGGCGGTGAGGTCGCGCGTGCGATAGCGGATGACCGGCAACGCCTCCTTGGTCAGCGAGGTAAAGACCAGCTCGCCCGTCTGGCCGTTAGCCACCGGCTCGCCCGTCGCCGGGTCGATGATCTCGGGGTAGAAATGGTCCTCCCAGATAGTCGGGCCGTCCTTGGTCTCGATGCACTCGTTGGCCACACCTGGCCCCATGACTTCCGACAGGCCGTAGATGTCGATGGCGTCGATGGCGAAACGGGCCTCGATCTCCTTGCGCATCGCATCGGTCCATGGCTCGGCGCCGTGGATGCCGAGCTTGAGCGACGAAGCCC
>VGEI01000599.1 GCA_016869415.1 Alphaproteobacteria bacterium | reverse complement strand
GCGCTCATGGCTCAGCCCGATGCCCTGCTCGCGTAACCAGCCGCTGATCTGCTCGGGCGACCAGCGCATCTGGCGCAACTTCGCTTCGACCTTGCGCCGCACGGACGCCGTCAGCTTGCGGGGCTTATGTCGTATCGCCTGCCGCGCCTGAGCTTTTGTTTCTGCCTGCTTGAACCGATAGCCGCGTTGACCCCGATTGCGGCGCAGCTCTCGGCTGACCGTGCTTTGGCTTAAACCCAAAACCCTGGCAATAGCTTCTTGGCAGGCACCGTCCTGGCTCAGCGCATAAATCTGGCAGCGGTCCTCATAGGTAACTCGCCGGTATCGGCTCATCAGTAACCTCTCGTGAGTGCAAGAGGTTACCCCTTCGCCCTTCCATAAAATTATGCACTGGCTACTTGAATCCGCGATGGTATTCACCGCGTTCCGATTAAATAGTGACAAACCACGAGTTGGAGATAGCCCATGCCACCCGTCAACCCAGAACGCCTGCTTGCCGATGTGCGCGAGTGCTCGGAGATCGGCCGGTTCAAGACCGGCGTCCATCGCCCCACCTACTCGCCCGAGGATCAGCGCGCGCGGGCCTGGCTGGTCGCCCGCATGGAAGCCGCCGGTCTGCAGGCCGAGATTGACGGCATCGGCAACGTCATCGGCCGCGGCAGCGGTTCGGGCAAGCGCATGCTGATCGGCTCCCACATCGAGTCTCAGCCCGAGGCGGGAAGACTCGACGGCGCCATGGGCGTGCTCTATGGCATCGAGGTGGCGCGCGCCGGCTTGCCCGTCGATGTCGCGGCCTGGGCCGATGAGGAAGGCTATTTCGGCCATTTCCTCGGCAGCCGCTCGTTCATCGCCGAGGTCACCGAGCAAGAGATTGATAAATCCGTGCACCGCGACAATGGCACGCCCCTGCGCGCGGCCTTGATCAAGGCCGGCTATGCCGGCCGCCCGCGTGCCACGGTCGAACCCGGCCGCTATGTCGGTTACGCCGAAGCCCATGTGGAGCAAGGCGACTATCTCGACATGGCGGGCATGCGTATCGGCGTGGTCACGGGGATCATCGGCAGTTGGCTCTACCGGATCGTCGCCGAAGGGGTACAGAACCATGCCGGTACCACCCGCATGGCGATCCGCAAGGATGCCGGCCTGGCGCTGGCCAAGCTGTGCGTGGCGATCGACCAGCGGTTTCCCCAGGTGATAGGCGAGCGCAGCGTGTGGACGACCGGCCGCATGATCTTCGAGCCGGGCGCCCCCGCCGTCATTCCCGGCCGCGGCGAAATGACCTTTGGCTTCCGCGATGTGGAATTGACCACCTTGGAACGGCTCGATGCCACGCTGCGCCAGTTGATCGATGACTATAATCGCCAGGGTCCGTGCCGGCTCACGGTTGAGCGCACCGCCCAGAGCTTTCCCGCCTTGATGAACAAGTTCTTCCAAGATGCTCTGGAGAAGGCCGCGGCAACACACGCGCCTGGCAGCCATATGCGCATGCCGTCGGCCGCCGGCCACGACGCCCAAATCCTCGCCCGGAAAATGCCGTCCGCCATGCTGTTCGTGCCCTCGATCAAGGGCATCAGCCATCACTGGGCCGAAGATACCGCGGACCAGGACATCGCGCTCGGCGTCCAGGTCTTCGCCGACGGCATCGAGCGGATTCTGGCGGGATAAGTGAAAAGGGGCTGTCCCAGATAACTCGGTTATGGAGTTATCATGGGACGGATACGACGGAGCCGATTGGGGGTCTCGAAGCAGGATCGCCTGATCGAACATTTCGTAGCAGGAACGACGGCGCGTACCGCATCGAGTCTCTGCGGAGTGAACCGCAAGACAGGGGCGTTTTTCTTTCATCGCCTTCGTGAACTGATCGCCCGCGAGCTGGAAGCCGAGAGCGAGGCGATGTTCGGCGGCGAGATCGAAGTGGATGAGAGCTACTTCGGCGGCCGGCGCAAGGGAAAGCGTGGAAGGGGCGCGGG
>VGEI01000598.1 GCA_016869415.1 Alphaproteobacteria bacterium | reverse complement strand
GTCAGGTCTTCCAGCGCCTGCGCTCGCCCCTGCATCCGCTGATCGTCGTAGTCTGGCTGCTGGTCGGCGCACCCTTGGTCATGTGGGCGGCGATGGCGGCTATCGGGCCGCCAGAAATCCTCAAGGGACCGTTGCTGCTGGCCGCGTCGTCGCCCGTCCTTATCTCCGTGCCGGCCTTCGCCCTGATGATGGGGCTCGACGGGCCGCTGGCCTTGGTCGTCATGGTGGCGACCTCGCTGCTGCAGCCGCTGGTCCAGCCGCCGCTCGCCCTGGCCCTGGTCGGCGTCGAGCTCGATGTCAGCGTGACCGAACTCATGCTGCGTCTCGCGCTGCTCATCGGCGGCTCGTTCGTCGTTGCCGGCCTGATCCGCCGGCTCTGTGGCGAGGCACACATCCACCAGCACGCTACGGCCATCGGCGGCGTGGCCGTGCTGATGCTCATTGTTTTCGGCATCGGCGTGATGGACGGCATCACGGCCCAGCTCCTCGCCGAGCCGCGGCGGGTGCTGATGTTCGTGGCCGCCGTTTTCGTCGCCAATTTTGCGCTGCAGGCGGCCGGCGTCTTGATGTTCTGGACCTTCTCCCGTTCATGGGGACTGACGGGCCGTGAGGGCCTGACCGTGGCGCTGACCAGCGGTAACCGTAACCTCGCCATACTGGTGGCGGCGCTGGGTGAATCAGCCGGGCCCGATCTTTTCCTCTACCTCGCCTGCAACCAGTTCCCGCTTTACATTATCCCTTCGGTCGGCGGCCCGATCTACCGCGCCTTGCTCAGTATAAAGAGCTGATTTGCCTATATTTTTCTCTTATTGATAAAATTTTAATCGGTTTGCTGTCATTCTAAGCCCTTGGTCCTCCACTGGCTTTTCAAATGTTCGACGGCATCGGCGGCATACAGGTTCCGGCATTCGGGCTTTACCAGCGCCTCTCGAAGGGCGACACGGCGAAGCAGGCAGCCCAATTCGCCGCCCAGAACCCGCAGGTCAAAAAGGAAATCGAGTATTTCCGGCAGAAGGCCGCGACGGTGAAGTCCGTCGACGAGTTCTTCAAGGACCAGCGGCTGCTGAAATTCGCCCTCTCCGCCTACTCGCTCGAGGCCGAGCAGCAATTCCCGGCGCGCATCCAGAAGATCATGACCTCGGATCCCAAAGATCCGAAGGCGCTGGCCAACCGCATGATCGATCCGCGCTACAGCGAGATCAACAAGGACTTCCAGTTCGGCAAGCAGGGCGTCGCCAATCTCAAGCTGGGCAAGTTCATTGACAAGGTGGTCGAGAAATACGCCACCAGCGAATACGAGAAGAAGCTCGGGGAGCAGAACCCGGCGCTGCGCGAGGCGGCCTATTTCAAGCGCAAGATCGGCGAGGTCAAGGACGTCTACCAGATCCTCGGCGACAAGGTGCTGCGGGGCGTAGTCTTCGACACGCTCGGCATTCCGGCGGAGGTCGCCAACCAGGCGCTGGAGAAGCAGGCGGACCTGGTCAAGAAGGGCTTCAAGCTAGACAAGGTCAAGGACAAGGCCTACGTCGACAACTTCCTCAAGCGCTTCGTCGCCGCCCGTGACCGCGAGCAGGCCCAGGAGCAGGCGAATACGGGCTTCAGTTCGGGCAACGCGGCCCTTTCCTTGTTCTCCGGCGGGCGCCTCAACATATACGTCTGACGTCCCACCCCTGCCCGCCCGACTGACAACGATGGGCGGCGCCACGCGACGATTTGCGCAAACCCGGCACGTTTCCTAAAGTCCGTCCAAAGTCAGAGTAACGGGAGGACACGATGCTGCACCGCTTTGCCGCCGGCTGCCTTGCGCTGGCGTTGCTGGTTCCTTCGGCCGCGCAGGCGCAAGGTGCCGACAGCTACCCTTCGCGCCCGGTCCGCCTGATCGTCGGCGCCGCCCCCGGCGGCAACCCCGATGTGCTGGGGCGCATGCTCGCCGACAAGCTCACCGCCGCGCTCGGCAGGCCGTTCGTGATCGAGA
>VGEI01000597.1 GCA_016869415.1 Alphaproteobacteria bacterium | reverse complement strand
GATCGGCTCGGGCATCGGCGGCCTGCAGACGATCTATGAGACCTCGCAGCTTCTGATCGAGAAGGGGCCGCGGCGGGTGAGCCCGTTCTTCATCCCCGCGGCACTGATCAACCTGGCTTCGGGCCAGGTCTCGATCCGCTACGGCTTCAAGGGCCCGAACCATTCGGTGGTCACCGCCTGCTCGACAGGTGCGCATGCCATCGGCGACGCGACGCGTCTCATCCAGCTCGGCGATGCCGACGTCATGGTGGCCGGCGGCGCCGAAGCGGCGATCTGCCGGTTGGGCATGGCTGGCTTCGCCGCGGCGCGCGCCCTGTCGACGGGCTTCAACGACACACCGGAGAAGGCGTCCCGTCCCTGGGACAAGGGTCGCGACGGCTTCGTCATGGGCGAGGGCGCCGGTGTTGTCGTGCTCGAGGAGTACGAGCACGCCAAGAAGCGCGGCGCCAAGATCTACGCCGAGGTCATCGGCTATGGCATGTCGGGCGACGCGCACCACATCACGGCCCCGGCCGAGGACGGCAACGGCGGGTTCCGCTCGATGAAGGCGGCGCTGCGCAGCGCCAGCCTCAACGTCGAGGATATCGACTACATCAACGCTCATGGCACCTCGACGCCGCTTGGCGACGAGATCGAGCTCGGCGCGGTCAAGCGCCTGTTCGGCGACCATGCCTACAAGCTGTCGATGTCGTCGACCAAGTCGTCGATCGGGCATCTCCTGGGGGCCGCCGGCAGCGTCGAAGCGATCTTCTGCATCCTGGCGATCCGCGATCAGGTGGCGCCGCCGACGCGCAACCTCGACAACCCGTCCGACGGCTGCGACATCGACCTCGTGCCGCACCAGGCCAAGCAGCGCCCGATCAAGCGGGCGCTGTCGAACTCCTTCGGCTTCGGCGGGACGAACGCGAGCCTGATCCTCACCTCGGTGAACTGAGCTCCGGGCAGGCGCCGTGGCGTCCGGTCTGCGCTCCTTTCTGCTGCTCGGCGTCGGGCTCATCCTGGCCGGCGCGCTGGTGCTCATCCTCGGCTGGAGCCGCTACACACTACCGGGCCCGCTCACCGAGCCGCGCACGGTGATCGTTCCGCGCGGTGCCGGGGTCGCCGAGATCGCGCGCCAGCTCTGGCGCTCGGGGATCATCGCCGAGCCGTATTCCTTCCAGTTCGGCACCCGTGTCGACGACACGGCGACCCGCCTACGCTCCGGCGAGTACGCCTTCACCCCTGGGGTCAGCCCGCGAGACGTCGCCGCGACACTGGCGGCCGGCCGTTCGGTCGTGCGCCGGGTGACCCTGGCCGAAGGGCTCACCACGGCCCAGATGGTCGCGTTGCTCGGTGCCGCGGAAGGGCTGGAAGGGGACATTGGCGATCTGCCGGGCGAGGGCGAGTTCCTACCGGAGACCTATTTCTATTCCTGGGGAGACGCGCGGCGCCAGGTCGTGAGCCGCGGCCGCCGTGCGATGAGCGAACTCCTCGCCGAGCTCTGGGCGAAGCGCGCGCCCGATCTGCCGCTACGCACACCGGCGGAGGCCGTGACCCTCGCCTCGATCGTCGAGAAGGAGACGTCGATCGCCGAGGAACGGCCGCGTGTCGCCGCCGTGTTCATCAACCGTCTGCGGGCCGGGATGAGGCTGCAGGCCGACCCGACGGTCGTCTACGGCATCACACAGGGGCGCGGCGCGCTGGAGCGGCCGATCAGCCGCGCCGACCTCGAAACGCCGCATCGCTGGAACACCTATGTCATCACCGGGTTGCCGCCGACGCCGATCGCCAACCCCGGCCGCGCCTCCCTCGAGGCCGTCATGCGCCCGGCTACCAGCGACGAGCTCTATTTCGTTGCCGATGGCAGCGGGCGGCATGTCTTCGCGCGCACGCTCGCCGAGCACAACCGAAATGTGGCACGGCTGAGGGAGTTCGAGCGCCAGCGTGCGGAGGAGATCCGGTGAGCGCTCGGATCGCTACCGTTGCTCGTGTCATCG
>VGEI01000596.1 GCA_016869415.1 Alphaproteobacteria bacterium | reverse complement strand
CTAGCCGAGCTTATTCACGATGATTTTAGCTATTCTCAAGAAAACTAAGTGGGCGCTCACATGGCTGATATCGCAAGCCTTTGAAACCGTGGCAGCCTCGATTCTCAATTGCCGCGAAAAATCAGCTATTCATGATCGCTGTGAATAAGGCGGGCTAGTCGCCGGCGCCGGCGCTTGGAAGACTGTGAGGAGACAGCCGGCGGGAGAGCCGCCGCCGGCGCGACAGCAGCGACTAGAGTCTGATCCGTCGAGTTGCGATCGCTTCGTGCCCCCTCTCCCGCGCGCAACGCGGGGGAGCGACTGTGTTCGCGGTCAAGCCGCTTGCCATGGCAGCTTGCCGTCGCGCGCGAGGATGCCGCCGACGATATGGATCATTCGTTGCGTCCGCGCACCTGTCGCCAGGCCGACTTGATCGCCTCGGCCGTGCGCTTGGCGTCCTCTTCGGTCGTCGAATAGCCGCTGACCGAGATCCGCATCATCCAGCGTTCGCGCCACTTGGAGCCGCCGGCGAAGGCAACACCGTCCTTCTGCAATTGCGCGATCGTCGCCAAGGTCTTCTCGTCGTCATCGCCGAAGCGCAGCACCGCCTGGTTCAGCACGACCTCGTTGAGGATCGCGATACCCGGCTCCTCGGCGGCGCGATCGGCGATCAGCTTAGCCAGGCGGCAATGGCGCTCGACCATCTCGGCGATGCCGCTCCGGCCGAAGGCGCGCAGCATCGCCCAGGTGGTGAAGCCGCGCGCGCGGCGCGACAGCTCGGGCACGTAATGAGTCGGATCGCGCTCGCCTTCGGCGACCGGCGGCAGGTAGCTCGCCCCGAAGGCCATGGCGCGGCGATGCGCTTCCGCGTCGCGGACGATGGCGAAGCCGCAGTCATAAGGCGTCTGCAGCCATTTGTGCCCATCGGTCGCCCAGGAGTCCGCTAGCGCGACGCCCTTGGTGATATGCGCGCGCGTCGGGCACGCGTTCGCCCAAAGGCCGAAGGCGCCGTCGACATGCACCCAGGCGTCGTGCCGCTGCCACTGTTGAGCACCGCTGCCAGCGCGTCGGGCTTCATGCGGCCTTGCGTGTCGGTTGCGATCCTGAGCACGCGTTCGTGCCCAAGGCCAAGGAACTGCAGCGCCGACAGCGCCGAGATGTGCACGTCCTCGCCGAGCGCGACACGGATCGGCGGCGCGCCGAACAAGCCCTGCGCCTCGACGTCCCAGCCCAGGCGCCGCAGCACCTCGCTGCGCCCGGCGGCGAGCCCGACGAAATTCGCCATGGTGGCGCCGGTGCAGAAGCCGACCGAAGAGCCCTTTTGCAAACCTAGGATGTCGACGAGCCAGCGTCCTGCGACCTCTTCCGCCGCCGAGGCAGCGGGCGCCGCCATGTGGTTGCCGACATTCTGGCCCCAGGCCGAGACCAGCCAGTCCGCCGTGACGCCGGCCGGATGGGATCCCCCGATCACCCAGCCGAAGAAGCGCGGCCCCGTCATCGCATGCAGCCCGCCCTCGGCCAGCCGCACCAGCCCCTCGAGCACGGCTTCGGCCGGCGCGCCGGTCTCCGGCGTCGGCGCCTCCCAGATCTTCAGCGCCTCACCGTCCACCGGATCGCGCTCGACACACCGACCCCGAACCGCTCAGCAGCCTGGCGCCGAGACAATCCGTCCTCGACCGCCCGCACCACACGAACACGAAGATCCTCTGATAGGGGAACTCCCATGCCCGCTGGCCTCCTCCTCCAGCAGGCATCTTGAATCACATCGCGACAGGATTGGGAATCCCTGACGATTCAGACAGATCGGAAAATGCTCTAGGAGCCTGTCCAAGTAGTCGTTTTTCGAGGGTTAGCGAATCTGATTCCTTGCAGGTCCATGAGCAAGGAATTTCGCCCCTGGAAGATCGACGAGGCGCAGCTTCTGCCGCCGAGCGTGCAGGACTATGTGGCCAAGGACCACCTATCGCGGCTGATCGTGTCGTTGGTGCGCGAGAGCCT
>VGEI01000595.1 GCA_016869415.1 Alphaproteobacteria bacterium | reverse complement strand
CCCTGGTACGATCTGCTGATGATGGCCGCCAGTGTCGGCATCATGTTCTACATCGCCATCAACCTCGACGACCTGCTGTTCCGCGCCGGCGTGCTGCCGACCCAGTGGGATCTGGTGGTCGGGGCCGCCGGGACGCTGCTGGTTCTCGAGCTGACGCGGCGCTCGGCCGGTGCCGCCCTGCCCATCCTGTCGCTGATCTTCATCGCCTATTCATTCGTCGGCCCGTGGATGCCGGGCGTGCTGCGCCACAGCGGCATCACCGCCGCTGTCTTTTTCAGCTACATCTATTCGATGCAGGGCATCCACGGCATCACGCTGGATGTGTCCTCGACCTATATCATCCTGTTCATCGCCTTCGCCTGCTTTCTGCAGGCCTCGAAAGCCGGCGAATTCTTCAACGACTTGGCGATTGCGTTGGTCGGCTGGGCGCGCGGCGGGCCGGCGAAGGTCGCCGTCGTCTCCGGTATCCTGTTTGGCACGATCAGCGGCAGCGCCGTGGGCAACGTCGTCGCCTCGGGCATGATCACTATCCCGATGATGCGGCGCGTCGGCTACGACCGGCAGACTGCCGCGGCGATCGAGGCGACATCGTCCACCGGCGGCCAGATCACGCCGCCGATCATGGGGGCGGGTGCCTTCATCATGGCCGAGATCCTCGGCATTCCCTACACGGACATCGCCGTGGCGGCGATCATCCCGACGCTGCTTTTCTATATTGCCTGCTACGTCCACTGCGACCTGCATGCCCGCAAGAACAACCTGGAAGGAATTCCGCGCAACGAGCTGCCATCGATCGGCTCGGTCTTCCGGCGCTGGTATCTCCTGGTGCCGCTGGTCATGCTCATCGTCATGCTGCTGATGGGCTACTCGGTGTTCCGTGCCGGCTCCGTTGGAATCATCGCCGCGGTCATCGCCAGCTGTCTGTCGGGCCGCGAGCACGCCATGGGCCCGAAAGCCATCGTCGACACCCTGGCGGTGTCGGCCCGCGAGGCGGTGCAGCTCGTGGCCATCTGCGCCTGTGCCGGGATTATCGTCGGGGTCATCGCGCTCACCGGGCTGGGCGGTCGCTTTTCCAATCTGGTCCTGGGAATCGCCGGCCAGAGCAAGTTTCTCGCCCTGATCTTCGCCATGCTCATCGCCCTGATTCTTGGCATGGGCATGCCGACCACGGCTGCTTACGCCGTCGCCGCCTCCGTCGTCGCCCCGGGCCTGGCGCAGATGGGGGTCGAGCCGCTGACCGCCCATCTCTTCATCTTCTATTACGCGGTGATCTCCGCCATCACCCCGCCTGTGGCGCTCGCCTCGTTCGCCGCCGCGGGAATGTGCAACGCCGACCCGTGGAAGACATCGTTCATCGCCATGAAGCTCGGCCTCGCCACGTTCATCGTGCCCTTCATGTTCTTCTTCGGCCCCGAACTGCTGATGCGAGGCGACCCGCTCAACATCGTCCAGGTGCTGATCACCGCCTCGCTGGGCGTCTTCGTCCTCGCCTCCTCGACCGAGGGCTGGTATGCCGGCGGCCCGATTGGCTGGCCCGCGAGGGCCGTACTGTTCGTCTCGGCATTGCTGCTGATGATCCCGGGTCTGGTCACTGACCTCCTGGGTCTGGGCGGTGCCGTTCTCACCTATGCCTATCTCAAGGCGATGACCCGGCGTGCGTCGGCCTAGGTGGCGATAGCTCTTTGTTGCGGTACTGACGTCGGAATATGAAGTTTTCGCAAGTAATAAGCGTCAGGTACGAAACAAAACTTATGTTGCATAACCATAATTCAGTTAATTAACTTATTATATATATAAAACAATAAGTTGATATACGTAGCTGCTTGCGAACCTAGGGGGTCGCGCGTATTTTGCCGCCAATTCACACGCCGGGAGGTGACGATGGCCATCGCCAAGCGCAAATCCAAAGCCGATGAACGCCTGGACCCGGCGGAGATGCTGAAATACTACCGCGATATGCTGCTCATCCGGCGCTTCGAGGAGAAGGCCG
>VGEI01000594.1 GCA_016869415.1 Alphaproteobacteria bacterium | reverse complement strand
AGCCGATGCTCTGGGGATTCGGCTTCCTCGCGCTGTCGATCCTGCTGCCGAAGCTGCTGCGGCGATCCGCGTCGTGAACGACACCGCGGCCCCACTCGCCGGGACACCGGCCGATACCATCGCCGAGGCGCTGCGCCAGCTTGGCGTGGGCCCGCCCGAGGAAGCGGTGACCATCGGTCAGCTGGTGACCCAGCTGGACGCCCGGGCCCAGTCGCTGGTGCTTCTGCTGCTGGCCGCCCCCAACCTGACCCCCGGCCCGAGCATGCCGGGGTTCTCGACCGTCTTCGGTGTACCGTTGTGCATCGTCGCCTTCGAAATGATGCTCGGCCGGCCGCATCTGCGCCTGCCGGGTTTTCTGGCGCGCCGCGCCTACACGCGCGGGCGTGTTGCCGCCTTCGTGGCGCGCCTCCTCCCCCTGTTGCGGCGCTTCGAGGCCGTCCTCAAGCCCCGGATGCCGGATCTCGCGGGTTCGCGGCGCCTGGTCGGGACGGTGTGTTTTCTCCTCGGAGTGCTTCTGCTGTTTCCGGTCCCGGTGTTCAGCCTGCTTCCCGCCTTCGTCATCGTGGTGGTTGCGCTCGGCCGGCTGGCGCAGGACGGGCTGGTGATCGCCGTCGGCCTGGCGCTTTCCGTGCTGACGTTTGCCGTCTTCGGCGCGGTCGTCTGGCTGGGAATCGAGGCCTTCACATGAGCAGCGGGCCGCGATTGAAGCAGGGGAACCCGCTGGCTACGATGCAACGTCACTGAACCGATGCGCACGCTTTACCATCTCGCGCTCTCGCCCTTCTCTCGCAAGGTCCGCGTGGCCCTGCGCGAGAAGAATCTCGATTTCGAGCTCAAGGTCGAGAAGGTCTGGGAGCGCCGTACCGAGTTCCTGGCGATGAATCCAGCCGGCACGGTGCCGGTGCTGGTCGAGGACGACGGCTTGACGATCGCGGATTCAGGGGTGATCTGTGAATACCTGGAGGAGGTCCATCCTGAAGAGCGCAACCTGCTCGGCGCGACGCCGGTCGAGCGCATCGAGGTGCGGCGGCTGGTTTCCTGGTTCGATCTGAAGTTCTCGCGCGAGGTGACCGACAATCTGCTGCGCGAGAAGATGATGAAGAAGTTCCTCGGCCTCGGAGAGCCCAATTCTTCGGCGATCCGCGCCGGCTACAACAACATTCACTTCCACCTGGAATACATCGGCTGGCTGACCGAGCGCCGCAAGTTCCTGGCCGGCGACAAGTACTCGCTGGCCGATGTGGCGGCGGCCGCGCATCTGTCGTGCCTCGACTACATCGGCGACGTGCCCTGGGGCGAGCACCCACGCGCCAAGGACTGGTATGCGCGCATCAAGTCACGCCCGGCTTTCCGGCCGCTGCTCGGGGACCTGATTCCCGGTGCGCCACCGCCTCCGCACTACGCCGACCTCGATTTCTGAAAGGCGTCTCATGCGCGTGCTGGCGACAGGGCTGCAATTCCCCGAGGGGCCGGTGGCGCTGCCGGACGGCTCGATCATCCTGGTGGAGATCGCCCGCGGCACGCTCACGCGTGTGACTCCCGCCGGCAAGGTGGAGGTCGTGGCGAATCTCGGCGGCGGGCCCAACAGCGCGGCCTTCGGGCCGGGTGGCAAGATCTACGTCCCCAACAACGGCGGGTTCCGCTTCCATCGCGAGAATGGGACCTGCCGTCCCGTCGCCCAGGCCGACGACTATTCCGGCGGCCGCATCGAGGTGGTCGACCTGGCCACCGGCAAATTCGAGCGGCTGTACGACCGGGTGGACGGTCACGGCTTGCGCGGGCCCAACGATCTGGTCTTCGACGGTGCAGGCGGCTTCTGGTTCAGCGATCTCGGCAAGGTGCGCGGGCGCGACCGCGACCACGGCGGTGTTTACTGGGCGCGGGCCGACGGCAGCGAGATCCGCGAGGTCATCTATCCTGTGCTTTCAGCCAACGGCATCGGCCTGTCACCCGATGGCCGCACGCTCTATGTGGCGGAGACGGAGACCGCGCGGCTC
>VGEI01000593.1 GCA_016869415.1 Alphaproteobacteria bacterium | reverse complement strand
TTGCTGGAATTGCTGCGGCGCGAGCGCCCGGGCGGGCGGCTGGCCAAGTACAGCTTCCGGGCGGTGTCGCCGCTCTTCGATACCGCCGCGTTCACGGTCAACGGGGCGCCGGGCGATGGGGATTCGGTACGCCTCTGGGCAGCCGGGCCGGCCGGCCAGCTGGCGATGGAGGCGACAGCCTTAACGGACTGAAAGATAAAGGATTTTGACTGATGTTGGGGCTTGCTTGATTGCCGCGGATGCGTCCCCCATACTTGACGCCCTATGTCGCGAGTTCGCGCCCGTACACATGATCGTTCGCAACGCCCTCCCGGAACCGCGCCGCGCCCTTGCGACCACCCGGACTGCACTGAGCAGGGCGACTATCGTGCGCCACGGACCCGCGAGGCGCTCAACGAGTATTACTGGTTCTGCCTTGACCATGTGCGCAGTTACAACGCCGGCTGGGATTTCTTCCGCGGCATGCCGCCTGACGAGATCGAGCGCTGGCGCCGCGCCGACGTGGTCGGCGGCCGGCCGAGCTGGCCTCTCGGCGCCCGCGGACCGCGCTATCTGCAGTTCGGCACCGAGGATCTGCGCGACGCCATCAAACGCTTCTTTGCCGGTGCCGCCGACGACAAGCCACAGCCGCGCCGCATCCTCACGCCCGAGGAGGAAGCGCTGGCCGTCCTCGACCTCGACGCGCGCGCCACACCGGCTGAGATCAAGACTCGTTACAAGGAACTCGCCAAGCGCCACCATCCCGACGCCAATGGCGGCGACAAGGCCGCCGAAGACCGGCTGAAACTGATCAATCAGGCGTACACATTCCTCAAGAACCTGCGAACGACGGCACGGCAGACCGCCGACGCCGAGTGACCGGCAGAGCCACCTGCCTCAGCGTTCGCCGACCCCCTCAAGCACGGAGCAGCATCTCAACATGGCCTCGACCGTAACTGCCGCAGACACCATGCAGGCAACGCCCGACATCAAGGTGAAGGTTCGCCAGACCTTCGGCATCGATAGCGACATGGAGGTTCCCGCCTTCTCCAAGCCAGATGCCCATGTCCCCGACCTCGACGAGGCGTACCATTTCGACCGCGACACGACGCTGGCCATCTGCGCCGGCTTCGCCTTCAACCGTCGCGTGATGATCCAGGGCTATCACGGCACTGGCAAGTCGACGCATATCGAGCAGGTGGCGGCGCGGCTCAACTGGCCCTGCATCCGCATCAATCTCGACAGCCACATCAGCCGTATCGATCTCGTTGGCCGCGATGCCATCGTGCTACGCGACGGCAAGCAGGTGACGGAATTCCGCGAGGGCCTGCTGCCCTGGGCGATCCAGCGCTCCTGCGCCCTGGTTTTCGACGAGTACGATGCCGGCCGGGCCGATGTCATGTTCGTCATCCAGCGCGTGCTTGAAGTCGACGGCAAGCTGACCCTGCTCGACCAGAACCGCGTGCTGCGCCCGCACCCGGCGTTCCGTGTCTTCTCGACCGCCAACACGGTCGGGCTCGGCGATACCAGCGGGCTCTATCACGGCACGCAGCAGATCAACCAAGGCCAGATGGACCGCTGGAACATCGTGGCGACGCTCAACTACCTGCCGCACGATGAGGAGATGAAGATCGTGCTGGCCAAGACGCCGCAGTACGACACCAAAGACGGCCGCGAGACGATCTCCGCCATGGTGGCGCTGGCCGACCTGACGCGCGCCGGCTTCATGGCCGGAGACATCTCGACCGTCATGTCGCCGCGCACGGTGATCACCTGGGCGGAGAATGCGCGGATCTTCAACGACATCCCTTTTGCCTTCAAGCTCACCTTCGTCAACAAGTGCGACGAGGTCGAGCGCTCGACCGTGGCCGAGTATTACCAGCGCTGCTTCGGCAGCGAGCTCAACCTCGGTAACTCGCGCACGGGACGCGCCTAGAGGGAGGCGGCGGCGCGCCCATGGCTAAGGCGAACGACGGACCCATCGAGGCGTTCCGGCAGGTGACTGCGGCCGCGATGCGGG
>VGEI01000592.1 GCA_016869415.1 Alphaproteobacteria bacterium | reverse complement strand
GCCGCCGCCGCCGCGCGCCCGCCCGACGCCGCCCCAGCCTGCGCCGACGCCGCAGCAACAGCAGGCGCAGCGGCCGCGACCGCAGAATTTCGAGCTCGAGGCGATGCTGCAGAACATCCAGCGTCAGCGCCCGCAGCCGGCGCAGCCCGCCCCCCAACAGCAGCCAGCCGCGCGTCCCGCCGCACCGCCCGCCGCCGCCGCCAACGCGCCCTACAATCCGATGCTGCCGGTCAGCGCCTCCGAAAAGGAGTACGTGGCCAGCCAGATCCGCAACAACTGGTTGGTCGACGTCGGCGCCAAGGGCATCGAGACCTTCGTGGTCGAACTGCGCCTGCAGATCCTGAGCGACGGCACGGTCGTGCGCGTGGAGGTTGCCAACAATTTCGGCCGCATGGGCGACGGAGCCTATGTCGCCTTCGCGGAGAGCGCCAGACGCGCGGCGCAGAAGAGCAGCCCGCTCAAGCTGCCGCCCGGCCGCGAAGCCCAGTTCAGCGATATCGTTCTCGTGTTTTCCGGCAAGGACATGATCCGCAGCTAGAACTGCGCCCGACGATGTGAACGGAGCCCCGACGATGACCGACTTGCACCTGATCCACCGCCGCCGCATCCTGCAGCTTGGCGGCGGTGTCGCGCTCGCCGCCCTGCTCGGCGCCGAGCCACGGCCGGCGGCGGCGCAGCTGCGCATCGACATCACGCGCGGCCGGGTCGAGCCGCTGCCCATCGCCATCACGCCGCTGCAGGGTGCGACCGCCGCGGAGACCCAGGTCGGCACCGATATCGGCGGCGTCATCTCGGCCAATCTCGAGCGCTCCGGCCTGTTCCGGCCGCTCGACCCGCGGGCCTTCATTCAGACGCCGCAGGCCCTGCGCACGCAGCCGCCGCGTTTTGCCGACTGGCGCGCCATCAACGCCCAGGCGCTGGTCCACGGCAATATCGAATCGCAGCCCGACGGGCGCCTCAAGATCGAGTTCCGTCTGTGGGACGTCTTCGGTGAGGCCCAGATGGAGGGCCGCGTCTACACCACCGCCCGGCAGAACTGGCGCCGTGTCGCGCACATCATCTCGGATGCCATCTACAAGCGCATTACCGGCGAGGACGGCTATTTCGATACCCAGATCGTCTACATCTCGGAATCGGGTCCGCTGCAGCGCCGGGTGAAACGGCTGGCGATCATGGACCAGGACAGCGCCAACCACCGCTTCCTCACCGATGGGCGGGCGCTGGTCCTGACCCCGCGCTTCTCGCCGACGGCGCGGGAGATCACCTACCTGTCCTACATCAACAACCGGCCGCGCGTGTATCTCTACAACATCGATACCGGGCAGCAGGAGACGATCGGCGATTTTCCCGGCATGACCTACGCGCCGCGCTTCTCGCCCGACGGCAACCGCGTGATCATGAGC
This sequence comes from Alphaproteobacteria bacterium, assembly GCA_016869415.1. GTDB lineage: Bacteria > Pseudomonadota > Alphaproteobacteria > CACIAM-22H2 > CACIAM-22H2 > VGEI01. Next base: position 609 of record VGEI01000592.1, on the reverse strand, counting down.
ATGGCGCAGGACGGCAACTCCGAGCTCTACACCATGGATCTGCGCAACCGCCGGACCGAGCGGCTGACGACGCACCCGGCGATCGACACCTCGCCCAGCTTCTCGCCCGATGGGCGCCAGATCGTCTTCAACTCCGACCGCAGCGGCACCCAGCAGCTCTACGTCATGGCGGCGGCGGGCGGCGAGCCCCGGCGGATCAGCTTCGGCACCGGTCGTTTCGCTACACCCGTATGGTCGCCACGTGGCGACCTGATCGCCTTCACCAAAATCACCGAGGGTGAGTTCTTCATCGGAGTGATGCGGCCGGACGGCTCGGGCGAGCGTCTGCTGACCAAGGGGTTCCTGGTCGAAGCCCCTACTTGGGCTCCCAATGGCCGAGTCCTCATGTATTTCAAGCAAAGTCCGTCGAACGAGCGGGGGCAGGGCGGCGGCAGCCGGCTTTACTCGATCGACCTCACTGGCTATAACGAGCGCGAAATTGCAACGCCGGCTGACGGGTCCGATCCCGCGTGGTCGGCGCTGTTGCCTTAATTCTGCCCGAATCCCCCTTGATTCCCTTATGCTTGCGGCTTATATTCCGCGCCGATTCGCTATTCAGCGGTACCGAAG
>VGEI01000591.1 GCA_016869415.1 Alphaproteobacteria bacterium | reverse complement strand
TCGCCCATGGCTGGTGGACAGCCGAAGGCCAGAAGATGTCGAAGTCCCTGGGTAACGTCCTCGATCCCCACGCCCTCATCGCCAAGTATGGGCTCGACCCGCTGCGCTATTTCGTGCTGCGCGAATTGCCGTTCGGCCAGGACGGCGATTTCTCGCATCGGGCGATGGTGCAGCGGCTCAACAGCGACCTGGCCAACGATCTCGGCAATCTCGCCCAGCGCGTCCTGAGCTTCATCGCCAAGAACGCCGGCGCTGTCGTGCCGCAGCCCGGCGCACGCTCGGAAGCCGATACGAAGCTGCTGACCGCCGCGGCGAATCTACTGCCGGCCTTGCGGGCTGAGCTTGCGGAGCAGCAATTCCACAAGGCGCTTGATGCCATCTGGCAGGTGGTCTCCGACGCCAACAAGTACGTCGACGAGCAGGCACCGTGGACGCTACGCAAGACCGATCCCGCCCGTATGGCCACGGTGCTCTATGTGCTGGCCGATGTGATCCGGCAGTTAGCCATCGTCATCCAGCCCTTCATGCCCGGCTCGATGGCTAAGCTTCTAGATCAGCTTGCCATTCCAGCCGAAGCGCGTGACTTCGCCTCCCTCGGCCAAGCGCTGAAACAGGACACGGCTCTACCGACGCCATCGGGCGTCTTCCCCCGCTATGTCGAAGAAGGCGAGGCGCCGCCGGCGACAAAGGCGAAGAAGGGGGGAAAGGGGTGAGCACCCTTCTCGTCGACTCCCACTGCCACCTCGACTACGCACCGATGGCCGACGACGTGCCGGGAACGCTGGCGCGCGCCCGCACGGCCGGGGTCGGCACGCTGCTGACCATCGGCACCAAACTCAAGGATTTTGCCCGCGTGCGCGCCATCGCCGAGAGCAACGACAACGTCTATTGCTCGGTCGGCGTTCATCCACACGAAGCGGCCAACGAGGATGCGGATACGGCGAAGCTGATCGACCTGGCCGCGCATCCGAAGGTCGTCGGCGTCGGCGAGAGCGGCCTCGACTACTACTACGACAAGAGCCCGCGGCCCCGGCAGCAGGAGAATTTCCGCGCCCATATCCGCGCCGCCAGCCAGACCGGGCTACCTCTGATCGTCCACACCCGAGACGCCGATGACGATATGGCGGCGATGCTGGCAGAGGCCAAGTCCGCCGCGCCGCTCAAAGGGGTTCTGCACTGCTTTACTTCTTCTCAGCAACTTGCTGATAAAGCTGTAGAATTAGGATTCTACATCTCGATCTCCGGGATCGTCACCTTCAAGAACGCCGAGGCCCTCCGCGAAGTGGTGCGCTCCGTCCCGCTTGAGCGGCTCCTGGTCGAGACTGACTCCCCGTTCCTGGCACCCGTGCCGGTGCGCGGCAAACCCTGCGAACCGGCCTATGTTCGGCACACGGCCGCGAAAGTCGCCGAGTTGAAGCGTGTCGACCTGGAGACGCTGACCCGCGCCACCACAGCCAATTTCTTCACACTTTTCGACCGCGCCCTACCTCCGAAATGAATGGGCCGCCCGCATGAGAGTGCGCATCCTCGGATGCGGCAGCTCCGCCGGCGTGCCGCTGATCGGCTGCAAATGCCCCGTCTGCGTCTCGACGCATCCGCGAAACAAGCGCACCCGGGTTTCGATCATGGTCGAGGAGGGGCCAACGCGGATCTTGGTCGACGCCTCACCTGATCTGCGCCAACAGTTCCTAGCTGCCGGCCTGGCGGCCGTCGACGCGGTGGTCATCACCCATAGCCATGCTGATCATACGCACGGGATCGACGACCTGCGGTCGATCAATTTCCACAAGAATGCGCCGCTCGACGTCTGGGCCACGGCGGACGTCCTCGAGGAGCTGCAACGACGCTTCGGTTACGCCTTCCAGGCGGCGCACGCGACCTACGCTTGGTACGCTCCGGCGCTCGTGCCTCGGGCCATTACTGGCGCGTTCAGCATCGGCGGCCTCGAGGTTATACCCTTCGACCAGATTCACCGCGCCGACGAACCCCCGGTTCTCGGTCTGCGCGTCGGCC
>VGEI01000590.1 GCA_016869415.1 Alphaproteobacteria bacterium | reverse complement strand
TAATGCGGCGGCAACCTGATCGGCTACTGGATGCCGCATGAGGGGACGAATAACATCGCCTTCGGGCTGATCTCGTTCGACAGCCTCGCTGCCTACGAGGCCTATCGCGCCCGCCTGCGCGAAGACGCCGAGGGCAGGGCAAACTTCGCGCTGGCCGAGGAGCAGCGTTTCATTCTGGCCGAGGAGCGGACCTTTCTGCGGCCGGTCAGCCAGGAATGAGCGACACAGCAGGGAGAAGCCGATGATCGCCGTGATCTTCGAAGTCTGGCTGAAGGCCGACCACAAGCAGGCTTATCTCGACACGGCGGCAGCACTGCGGCCGATCCTGGAGAAAATCGACGGCTTCATCTCGGTCGAGCGCTTCGAGAGCTTGACCGAGAAGGGCAAGATCCTGTCGCTCAGCTTCTTCCGCGACGAGGCGGCGCTGCAGGCCTGGCGCAATGTCGAGGAGCACCGCGGCGCCCAGGCGCGCGGCCGTTCCACCTATTTCAAGGACTACCGGCTGCGCATCGCCGGCGTGATCCGCGACTACGGCCTCGAGAACCGCGCCCAGGCGCCCCAGGACAGCCTCAGCCGGCACGGCTAGGCGGCCGCGCGGCAAAAGCGCTTTGCCTCACCGCCCTGTTGTCCTAGGCTTTGCCGCGCCGGGTATGCGACCCGGCGACACGTTCTCAGGGCGGGGCGCGATTCCCCACCGGCGGTGATGGCGCGAGTGTCCCTCGCGCCTCAGCCCGCGAGCGCCTGCCGGCGACAGCCGGCAGGGTCAGCAGAGTCGGTGAAACTCCGACGCCGACGGTGACAGTCCGGATGGAAGAGAACGGGACGACTCCGGCCATGCGCCCGCGATGCGGGCGCCGCGCCGGCGGCTTCTCGTGCGCCTGTTTCGAGTGCGGGTCGAAGGCCACAAGGAGACCGTCCATGACGACCCACGCGCCGAATCCCGCCCCTGTTCGTATCGCCTTCATCCAGGCCTCGCGCCGGCGGCTTCTCGTGCGCCTGTTTCGAGTGCGGGTCGAAGGCCACAAGGAGACCGTCCATGACGACCCACGCGCCGAATCCCGCCCCTGTTCGTATCGCCTTCATCCAGGCCTGCTGGCACCGCGACATCGTCGACCGCTGCCGCCTGTCCTTCGTCGCCGAGATGACCCGCCAGAGCTTTCCCGAGGCCGCTATCGACATCGTCGAAGTTCCCGGCAGTTTCGAGATCCTGCTACAGGCGAAACTGCTGGCCAAAAGCGGGCGCTACGCCGCCATCGTCGCCGCGGGGCTGGTGGTCGACGGCGGCATCTACCGCCACGAGTTTGTGGCGAGCGCCGTGATCGGCGCTCTGATGCAGGTCCAGATCGAGGCTGAGGTCCCGGTCCTCTCCGCCGTGCTGACGCCGCAGCGTTTCCACGAGCACGAGGAGCATCGCCGTTTCTTCTGCGACCACTTTACGGTCAAGGGCCGCGAAGCGGCCGAAGCCTGCCGGCGAACCTTGGAGAACATGGCCCGGCTGCGGCCGGCCGCCGCGCCGGCAGCCTGAGCGCTATTCCTCGACCGTGTCCGCGGCGGTCTTGCGGTCCGGTGCCAGCCAGGTGACGACCAGCGTGGTGCGCTGGGCAAAGCCCATCTTGCGGTAGAGGCCGAAGGCCTGCTTGTTGTCTTCGTAGACATGCAGGAACGGCATCTGGCCCGCGGCGCGGATGCGCTGGGCGAGGGCCGCCGTCAGCGCGCGCCCGTAGCCGCGGCCGCGATAGTCGGGATCGACCGCCACGGCGCTGATCTCGGTGAGGCCCGGCAGGCGCAGCCGCTCCCCGGCCATGGCCACCAATCTGCCGCCGTCATGGATGCCGAGGAACACGCCGAGCTCGTGCGTGCGGCGCGCGAACGGCCCGGGCTCGGCGCGCTCCGCCAGATCGCGCATCGCCGCCACGTCGCCCCGCCCCAGCTCGATCGCCGGCGAGCCCGCTGGTTTCAGCGCAACGCTCGGCGGCAGGATCATCTGGGCAATCGGCTTCTCAAAGCTCTTGCGCCAGCCCGCTG
>VGEI01000589.1 GCA_016869415.1 Alphaproteobacteria bacterium | reverse complement strand
GTTGGAATCATCTCGTCGGTTACGATCCGGAGAGCGAGCCGGCTTCGATCGCGCATTTCACCATCGGCGGGCCCTATTTCCCTGAGTGGGAGCGTTGCCGGTTTGCCGACGAGTGGCGCTCCGCGCGCGAAAGTATGCTGGCCGTAGCGCAGCAGAAGCCGAAGAAGTGAAGCCGTGGACCGCGACGCAGGGCTACGACGCGCGCGGGAGCTTTGCCTTGCCGGGGCGTTCGATGAAGCCAGGACGGTCCTCGCGACACTCCTGAGCGAGCGACCGCGGGATGTGGATGTGCTGCTGCTGCTCGGCACCATTGCCGGGCAGTCGCGCGACGGCGAGGCAGCACAGCGCTGGTTCGAACAGGCGCGCGACGTCGAGCCCGGCTGCGCTGACGCCTGGAGAGGGCTTGGTCTGGTGTGGCGCCAGAAGGGCCGGCTCGACGAGGCGGTGGCGGCCTACGAACGGGCCCTGCAGATCGACGCCAACGATGCCGAAACCCACGTCAATCTGGCGGTAGCGCTGCGCGCGCAGCGGCGGCTCGATCGTGCGGTCAGTCACCTGGAGCGCGCGATCAACCTCCAACCCCGTCTGGCCGTAGCCTATCTCAATCTCGGCAATTGTTATCTCGATGAGCGCTACCTGGACAGGGCCGGGGCTGCCTATTTCCAGAGTCTCAAGCTCGATCCGCGGAGTTCGGCGGCCGCGATCGGCCTGTCGAAGGTCTTTCGCGAGCAGACCCGTTTTGAACTTGCCGAGCGGACCCTGCGCGCGGCCGCCGGCCACCATCCCGATGACGCGGAGATCACCGCCACCTTGGGCGCGCTGCTCCACGATATGGGCCGGGATGCGGAGTCGGCGGAGGCCCTGGACAAGGCCTTGTCGCTCGATCCGCGCGAGTTCACCGCTCTCTACTATTCAGGGAATCTCAAGCGCGACGTCGGCCGTTGGGACGAGGCCGAGGCGTTCTACCGACGCGCCCTATCCGCCAAGCCTGACGATGCTGACACATTGATCAATCTGGCAGATTGCCTGTTCGAGGTCGCCCGCCGGCCCGAAGCGCGGCGTCTCCTGGACTTGGCGCGTCAGGTCGCGAGCGATGACCCGGATGCGCGCTACGCCTGCGGGATCGTATCGCTGAGCCACGGCGAGCTTGCTGCCGGGTGGCCGGATATCGCATCAGGCATCAAGACTGCCAAACGCAAACCGGCTCGTTTTGCCCACCTGCCGAAACTGGATGCTCCGACATTCGAGGGCCGTTCGGTCGTCATCTGGGGCGACCAGGGAATAGGCGATGAGATCATTCATGGCAGCTTGCTGCTGAGTCTGCGCAGCCAGGCGCCGAACATCGTCTGCGAGGTTGACCGTCGGCTGCTGCCGCTCTTTTCCCGCGGCCTGCCGGAGTTGACATTCGTTGCCCGAACCTTCGAGCCATCCGCGCCGTCACCGGTGCATGACGGCGCTTGGCTCGCGATTTGGCGTTCGGCGGTTCTTGATAAGCGTTTTGATGGCGTGACCCACCATGTGCCGCTGCCTGATCTCGGCGGCTGGCTGAGGCCCAACCGGGCGAGCTTCTTCGAGCATTCCGGCTACTTGCGGGCCGATGCAGGCCGCGTTGCCGACCTACGCCGCCAGTTGAAGCGGTCCGATGAATTACTGATCGGAGTTTCGTGGCGGAGCCACAATAGGGAAATCGGCCGGCACAAGAGCATTGGCTTGCAGTACCTAGTGGAGGCGCTTCCCTCCGCCCGGCTGCGTTTCGTCAGCCTGCAATACGGTCCCGTCGAGGAGGAAATCGCGGCTGTAAAGGCCGCGACGGGGCGATCCGTAGAGGTCGTCTCTGATCTTGACTGTTTCAACGACATAGACGGCCTGGCTGCCCTGATCACTGCCTGCGATGCCGTCGTGACCGTAAGCAATGTCACGGCGCACCTGGCCGGAGGTCTGGGCCAGAAAGTGGCACTGCTCTGCCCGCTTGGCCCGGGCCGGCCGTGGTACTGGTTCGATGTTGGTGAGGCTTCACCCTGGTATCC
>VGEI01000588.1 GCA_016869415.1 Alphaproteobacteria bacterium | reverse complement strand
ATCGCGAGCTTTTCCTTTTGCGCCGCCGCCGGTAGCTTCTCACTTGCTGTTCGTCATTCTGGCGAAAGCCGGCGTCCTGGGCGAGTGCGCGACGTCCCCTGGATCCTGGCCTGTACCCGGGTGACGGTGAAACACGAAAGCCGCAAAGGCGAAAGTAAGAACCATGCCCTCTCCCGTCTCCTACACGCTCAAAGGCAAGATCGGCGTCATCACCGTCGACAATCCGCCGGTTAACGCACTCGGCCATTCCGTGCGCGCGGGCCTGGCGGCGGCGCTCGACCAGGGCCTCGCCGACAAACAGGCCGAGGCGCTCGTGTTGATGGCCGCGGGACGAACCTTCCCCTCGGGAGCCGACGTGCGCGAGTTCGGCAAGCCGCCGATCCCGCCCATCCTCTTCGAGGTGATCGATCGTTTCGACAAGTCGAGCAAGCCTGTCGTAGCGGCGTTGCACGGTACGGCGCTGGGCGGCGGCCTCGAACTGGCCATGGGCTGCAACTACCGCGTCGCCGTGCCCGCGGCCCGGCTCGGCCTGCCGGAGATCAAGCTCGGCCTCATTCCCGGTGCCGGCGGCACCCAGCGCCTGCCGCGGCTGATCGGCGTGCAGGCGGCCTTGGGCATGATTCTCTCGGGCGAACCGATTCCAGCGGCAGCGGCAAAGAAGGCCGGCCTGATCGACGCGCTCATCGAGGGCGACCTGCAAGCCGGCGCCATCGCCTTCGCCGAGAGCATCGCCGCCACCAAGCCGCTGCCGCGGGTACGCGACCGCGACGAGCGTGTGCCGAAGACCGACCGGGCGCTGGTCACCGCCAGGCGCGCCGAGCTGGCCAAGACGGCGAAGCACCTGTTGGCCCCCCAGCGCGCGGCCGACGCCGTCGAGATGGCCCTCGACCTGCCCTTCGACGAGGCGCTCAAGCGCGAGCGGGAGATGTTCCTCGCCCTGGTCGAGACGCCGCAGAGCAAGGCGGCGCGGCATGTCTTCTTCGCCGACCGCGAGGCGGCGCGTGTCCCCGATATCGCTGTAGACACGCCGACCCGCGAGGTGAAATCGGCCGCGGTTCTTGGGGCCGGCACGATGGGCGGCGGCATCGCCATCTGTTTCGCCAATTCCGGCATCCCGGTCACCGTGCTGGAGAGCGATGCCAAGGCGCTGGAGCGCGGCCTCGCCGGCATCCGCAAGAACTATGACAGCCTGGTCGAGCGCGGCCGGCTCAAAGCGGAGGAGCGCGACGCGCGCCTGGCCCGCATCAAGGGCACGCTCAGCTACGGCGATCTCGCCGGCGCCGACGCTGTCGTCGAGGCGGTGTTCGAGAACCTGGAGCTCAAGAAAGAGATCTTCCGCAAGCTCGACGCGGTGGCCAAGCCTGGCGCCATCCTGGCGACCAACACCTCGACCCTCGATGTCGACGACATCGCAGCCGTGACCAAACGCCCGGGCGACGTGCTCGGCCTGCATTTCTTCAGTCCGGCACCCGTGATGCGCCTGCTCGAGGTGGTACGCGGCAAGGCGACGGCGCCGGAGGTGATGGCCAGCGGCATGAAGCTCGGCAAGACGCTGGGCAAGACACCCGTGCCCGTCGGTGTGTGCTTCGGCTTCGTCGGCAATCGCATCATGCTGCGCTACGCGCTGGAGGCCGAGTACCTGCTCGAGGAAGGTGTATTGCCGCAGGAGGTCGACCACGTGCTGCGCGAGTTCGGCCTGCCCATGGGCCTGTTCGGCATGGTCGACCTGGCCGGGGTCGACGTCTTCTGGCGCATCCGCCAGCACGAGGCGACGTTGCGGCCGGCCGGCAGCCCGCGCATACCGTCGATCCTCGAGAAGATCGCCGAGCAAGGCCGCCACGGCCAAAAGAGCGGCGCCGGGTTCTACCGCTACGACGGCCGCACGCCCTCACCCGATCCGGTCGTCGAAGCGCTGATCGTCGCCGAGTCGAAGCGCCTGTGGATCAACCGGCGGGCCATCTCCGACGACGAGATCCTGCGCCGCTGCATCGCCGCCATGGTCAACGAGGGGGCGCGCGTACTGGAGGAGAAG
>VGEI01000587.1 GCA_016869415.1 Alphaproteobacteria bacterium | reverse complement strand
ACAGTCGCCGGACTGATAAGCCAGGCCCCGAGTTCCCGGTGTTGCAGCTGCGGGACGGCGCCAGGTGCACCAAATGCGGCGCCAAGGGCAGGCCGGACGTTGACGTGAGCGTGCAAGGGGAATTTTGGCCCCTACCCTTGACCCTAGGCGTCCTGCCAGTCCGTTAATTGGCAGGTTGTCAGTCAACAGTCCGTTGGGCTGTCAAAACTGCCACGATCGTCAACATTGCCTGCTGGCAGTTTGTGCCGACGCCGTAGGGACGCACCCGCTTAAGGGGAAGCCTTACCTGACGGCCTGTCGTAAGGCATGCCGGTCGAGCCGGTCAGGCTTCACGGTTGATTTTTTGTCTCCGGGCTGGAGTCCAGCGTCAACTTTCGCTACAGGCTTCCGCACGGGCGAAATCGACGGCCGAAGCCGCGCGGGCGAGGCCCATCCCCAACCACCAAAGGCCGGGGTAATGGGGCGGCCCGATCTAGCCCGCGATCGGGGTGTTTTACTACCCGACCGCGCTAGCCCAGGGCCAAGTCTGTAGGCAATCCGCTACACGCTTCATCGCACTGAGCGCAAGTCAGTCAACGCTTATCCGGCTGGCTCCGTCAGGTGGTATCCAAATACCACACGCCGCGTCCGTAATTTACACGGCACGGCAACCTTCGCCAGCGCCGGCCGTGAGCCACTGGCCGCGACGGTATCAGGATACCGTTGCACAGGCCGGACCGACACTCAAGGTCTGCACTAAGCTGCTAGCACACTGCCGTCGCGTTCGTGTGGTGTCAGGTCGGGATTGAGGAAAGAGGCCAGGGTGCCGTCACGAGCAGCGCGCGATAGCCAGGCGGCGATGCTGAAGGCGTCATGCTGGTCGCCGGTGCGTCCGTCGCGGGCGAAGCCGCGCGACCACAACGCCGGATAGACCTCGGCGACGGCGGAGTGCCCGACCGGAATGTCCCAGCCCTCGAACGGCCAGAAATGCACCGCGGCCCGAGCACGCTGGCGGCGGGGGGCGGCGTGAAGGCGGATCGCGTACAATAGAGCCACCAACCGATCGTAAAGAGCAACCGGTTATCGTCGCGGGCTCGCCATGCATTCCGTTCGCGCCATCCTCGTCCTGTTCGCGGCGCTCGCTTCGGCGGCGCCGCCGGCGAACGCCCAAGGCGCGATCGCGCTGTGGCTCGAAGCGCAGGGTGAGGTTCGACCGTCGGTCGCTCCGATGACCGAACTCGCGGCCCGGGCCGAATTCACGCTCGCCCCGCAGGCGAGGCTTCGCTTCTTCCACTTCGGCACCTGCACGGCGGTCGCAGTCGAGGGTGGCTCGCTGGAGATCGGCGAAGCGGGCTATCGCACGAGCGCCGGCGGCAAGGTCGTCGCGGTAGAGAAGCGGCGGTGTCCCGCGCGTGTGAGCCTCGCCGCAGCCGGCGCCGGGGGACAGACGGCGTCGGGCCTCGTCCTTCGCGGCGAGGAAAAAGACGTGACCTATCCGCCTGAGCCCGGGTTCGTGCTCGCGGGTCGCGGCGCGCTGCGAATAGCCAAGGCCGAAGTCATCGGCGAAGGCGGCGGCGCGGCGACCCGCGTCGTCCTCACGCTCGATGGGAATCGCGCCGTGTGGCCCAAGGGCGAGGCGCCGCTTGCCCCAGGCGGCACCTACGCGCTCAGCCTGCTCGATGCCGGCGGGATCGAGCTGGTGCGGTTCGCGTTCAAGGCCGGCGCCGAGGCTGCAACCCAGGAGTTCGACCTCATCTACGTCGACTAGGCTTAGACTATTCGCCGCCCCGGCCGATTGGCGTGCCGATCAAGCGGGAATTCGGTAATGACGACAGGACGATCGGCGGCCAGGACCGCAGCCTCCACCCCCTCGCAGAGGAGGAGTGCAGGATGGGGGTCGGCGCCCGGCGTGCACGCGCTTCGGTTGTTGAGAGGACTTGCACTCGCCGTTGCGTTCGTTGCGTCGCTCGCGCCAGGCGGAGCGCTTGCCCAGTCGGCCGAGCTGCGCGGCCTCATCTCTCAATACATGACGCTTTATCAAAGAGGCGCTTACG
>VGEI01000586.1 GCA_016869415.1 Alphaproteobacteria bacterium | reverse complement strand
TGGAGATCGTGCTCTCGCCGCTGGCCGGCAGCCTGGCGCAGCGCACGGGGGCACGGCCGCTGCTGATCGGCGTGTCGCTGGGCTCGGCGCTCGGGCTCGCCCTGATCGCTGCCGCCGGGCATACCGGCTCCGATGCTCTGCTCTGGGCGGGCCTGTTGCTCACCATCATGCTGCGTGCCGCACTGACGCCGCTGCCCGCCCCGGTGGTGGCTGAGGCTTATCCCGGGCCGGCACGCGTGCCGGCAATGGCGGCGCAGTCCACCTGGCGCGACATCGGGGCGGGTACCGGACCGCTGGCGGCCGGATTTCTGCTCGCCGCTGCCTCGCCGGTCCTGACCTATGGCGGGGCGGCACTACTCGTCATTGCCGCCAGTCTCGCCGTGATGGGGAGCCGCCCACGACGACCCCTATAGGGCGGTCAGCTTCTGGCAAACGGGGTGCCACGGTCCTATCCTCAAACCAATGCCCGAAAGAACGAGGCAAGCCAGGGAGGCCGCCGATGATGCTCAGCCACATGAGCCGACGCAGCATGCTCAAGGGAGCCACCGCGCTGGGGGCGCTGATGGCCACTTCTTCTAACGTCCTCGCCCAGGCGCCTGTCCGCGCCGCCGCCGGTCCGCGGGCGCCTCTGCCTGCACGCGGCGAGTTCGTCATCCGCGGCGCGCATGTCCTGACCATGGACCCGGGCCTTGCCGATCTGCCGAGCGGCGACGTGCACGTGCGTGACGGCGCCATCGTCGCCGTCGGCGCCAATCTCAACGCGCCGGGTGCCACGGCGATCCAGGGCAATGGCATGATCTGCATGCCCGGCTTCATCGACACGCATTGGCATCTGTGGACCAGTCTGTTCCGGCCCTACGTGCGTGCCGATGTCGATGCCTTCGGCTATTTCCCGGTGAGCAACCGCCTCGGCCAGCTGATGACGCCAGAGGACAGTTATCGCGCGGTCATTCTCGGCACGGCCGAGGCGCTGAGCGCCGGCGTGACCACGATACACAACTGGGCGCACAACGTGCGCAGCCCCGAGCATGCCGACGGCGAACTTGCCGCCATGCGCGACGCTGGCATCCGCGGCCGTTTCGCCTACGGCCCGGCCCAGGGCATGCCCGACGACCAGATGATGGATTTTGCCGGCATGGCTCGGGTCCAGCGCGACTGGATGCCCAACGACGGTATGCTCACCATGGGCATCTGCTCGCGCAATGTCGGCGCCATGAGCATCGGCGGTGCTGCGCGTGGCGTGCTTTCCATCGACATGGTGAAGAAGGACTGGGGCGAGGCGCGCAAGCTCGGCCTGCCGATCACGCTGCACACCTCGGGCCCCAGCCCGATCCGCATCCTGGAAGCCGAGGGCCTGCTCGGTCCCGACGTGCAGCTCATCCATCCGCTGCTTACCACGCTCGAGGAGCGGGACATCCTCAAGGCGCGCGGCGTCAGCTACTCGATGGCACCCGTGGGCGAGGCACGCCGGCCTTCGGCGGTCGGCGTCATCCAACTCGGCGAAATGCTGGAATCGGGGGTCAAGGTCAGCCTGTCGACCGACCACACGACCAACTACAACTGCGACCCCTTCGTCGCCATGCGGCTGCTCTTCGCCATCCATCAGCACCGCATCGGCAACAAGGTGCCGCTGAGCACCAGGCGTCTGGTGCAGCTCGCCACGCTCGACGGCGCGGTCGATCTCGGCATTGCCAGCCGCACGGGCTCGCTGACGCCGGGCAAACGCGCCGACCTCATCTTGGTGCGTACCACCGACATCAACATGGCGCCGGTCGGCAACCCGTACGAGGCGCTGGTCCAGCTCGCGCAGCCCTCCAATGTCGACATGGTGGTCGTCGACGGCCGCATCCTGCGCCAGGCCGGCAAGTTCACCGCCCTCGACCACGCCAAGGTGCTGAGCGACGCACGGGAGGCTTCGGCCGCGCTGCGCAGCCGGGCCAACTGGCCGCCGGCCTGATCCCCTTCCCAAGGGTGGCGGCCAGCTCGCCTTGCCAGGCAGGCTGAAACGGTTCAATATTGTGCTTCGGCAGCCG